>JALOMF010000005.1 GCA_025455635.1 Saprospiraceae bacterium
CTCTTCGAGGCACTGGAGAAGCCGCTCGAAGAAAACGAAATCACAAGCCTCAACGGCGATTTCACCTCCAAATCCGGCAATATCGAGGTCTATTGCCCCAGCTTCGTTGACAATAACGGGCAGTCTGTGACCGGAACCCTACTGGCCAGTTTTCGGGAAGTGGCCACCAAAGGTGACATGATACGCTACCAAACCCCCTCCCAGACAACGGACGGCAAGGCGCTGGAATCGTTGGGGCAGCTTTACGTCGCCATTACGAAGGACGGCAAGCCCGTTCAGTTGTCGCAGGGCGAGCAGTTCTACATCGACATGGTAGCGCCTGCGGTTGCGCCGGGCATGGACGTGTTTTATGGTGAAACCAATGCCGCCACCCAGCAAATCCAATGGGAAGACGACGGGCATCCCGACTCCTCCAATATCATCGTGAACGAGATAGGAGGCCAGACCCGCTTGATGTTTTTCTCCAAACAGCTGTACTGGTTCAGCAACTCGGTGGCCCTCGACCTATCGGGCAGCACGACCACGGAGGTCTGCGCTACCCTGCCCGATGATTTCACCGCCGAGAACACGGTGCTGTACTTGGTGTTCGAAAACCGGAACAGCGTCCTGCGCCTTGGCAGCAACAATTGCGCAGCCGACATCCCGGTTGGCGAGAACGTCACCTTGGTCGCCTTGTCGGTGCAGGGGAACGAGGGCGATGAAACCTACTACCTTGCCCACTCCAGCGTAGCGGTGTCGGCAGGGCAGCAGGTGGCGCTGACGCCCGCCGAGTCCAGCATATCGGAAATCGAAGCTTTTTTGAACGGGCTGTAGCACCGTTTTCCACTCAAAAGAGAAAGCGCAAGCGGTCAGCCGTTTGCGCTTTTTTTATGCCCACGTGTAGCCTGCTTTTTTGATGCCCGTGTAAAAACCACGCAGCTTCGTCGAAATCCCCCGCCTTTTCCTTACAACCCAAAACTATATTCGGGTTCTGTTTCACCGACCTTTCACAATAAAACAATTTGACCAATGAATTTTAGAACGCTGTTCAACAGGCTCAATGCCGCATTTTTCCTCTTTATTTGCTTCGCAACGCTGCCCTACCATGCCGCCCAAGCCCAGACCTTGGCGGAAAAGCTAGACGCCATCATTGCGGAGCAATACAAGCCCGGCGAACCCGGCGTGGTGGTGCGGGTGCAACAAAACGGCAAGGTCATCCTCGAAAAAGCCTACGGCATGGCCGATATGGAACTCGGCGTGAAGATGCAGCCCGACCACATCCTGCGGCTCGGCAGCATCACCAAGCAGTTCACCGCCGTGGCCGTGCTCCTACTCGTGCAGGAGGGCAAACTCAGCCTCGCCGACGACCTGACCAAGTACCTGCCCGACTACCCCACCGGGGGCCGCAAAATCACGGTGGCGCAACTGCTCAACCATACCTCCGGCATCAAGAGCTACACGAACATGGCCAGCTTCATCGAAATCTGGCGCAAGGACTTTACCCTCTCCGAACTGATTGACCATTTCAAAAACGAGCCTTTCGAGTTCGAGCCGGGCGAAAAATGGAACTACAACAACTCCGCCTACATACTCGCCGGGGCCGTCATCGAGAAGGCATCGGGCATGAGCTACGCCGATTTCATCGAAAAGCGCATCTTCCAGCCGCTCGGCATGACGGACAGCTACTTCGACGTGACCGACCGCATCATCCCACGCCGCATACACGGCTATGGTGACGGCGAAACAGAGGGCACCTTCCTCAACGCCCCTTACCTGAGCATGACCCTGCCCCACGCCGCTGGTTCGCTCATGAGCACCGTGGCCGATATGGGCAAATGGGACGAGGCCCTCTACACCGACAAACTGGTGAAAAAAGACCTGCTGAAACTGGCCTGGACCCGCAACAAGCTCAACAACGGCACACTGACCCACTACGGCTTTGGCTGGGCCATGACCGATGTGGAAGGCCACGAGTTTATCTACCACAGCGGCGGCATCAACGGCTTCGTGACCAATGGAATCCGGGTGCCCGACGCACACCTCTACGTCATCGCACTGAGCAACAACGGCACGAAAAGCCCTAGCGACGTCACCTACGACATCGCCCGCACCGTGCTCGGCCTGCCCACGGGCAAGCCCAAGCCCATCGAAATGACCGCCAAGCAACTAGCCGACTACGTGGGGGTGTATGAAATGGATTCCCCAGAAACCTGGCGGCACATCACGCTCGAAGGCAACCAACTCTACTCGCAGCGGGCGGGCAGCGAGCGCTTCAAGGTCTTCGCCTACGCCAAAGACCTCTTCTTCTTCGCAGACCACCCCACCCAGCTTATTTTCGAGCGGGACAAGGCAGGAAAAGTGGTAGCCCTGGTGCCCGAAAACGCCATGCCGTTCGGCACCGACGACCGCTACCTGCGCACCACCAAGGACAAGCCCGACGAGCCGGAGTCCATCGCCGTGGCGCAGCCCCTGCTCGACAGCTACGTGGGCACTTACAACCTCTTCCCGAACTTCGACCTGAGCATCAGCACCCGTGGCGGCAGGCTGTTCGCACAGGCCACTGGGCAGCCGGAGTTCGAGCTGTTCGCCGAGAGCGAGCGCCGTTTTTTCCTGAAAGTGGTGGATGCAAAGGTCAGCTTCATGCCCGCCGTGAATGGCGTGGTGAAGGAGCTGGTGCTGCACCAGGGCGGGCAGGATATGAAGGGAACGAGGAAATAACGGGCGCAGGGAAATAATCGCCCATTCCGCATTTAGTACTGTTCAAAGCATAAGTTCGTCTTTTGGAGTCGCTTATTTTGACCTCCATCAAAGAAGGAAAATCGCAGCAAAGCGGCGCTACGCTTGGATTTTCGTGATACATCTTGGGGGCAAAACCTACCGCCAAATAGGGTAAGCAGCCAAACTGGGGAAGTTATGCTTTGAACGGTACTTCATCACCCCATCGGGGTACAAACCTCCAGCAAAAAGCCGTCCGTGTCCCGGACGTAGGCAACCACCTGCCCCCACGGCTTGGACTTGGGGGCTTCGAGCACCGTGCCGCCTGCCCTCACCACGGCCTCCACGGTAGCCTCCACGTCATCGGTCGTAAAGCCGATTTCAATCCCGAATGGCTTGCCGGACGGGCTGCTCTCCACGAAGCCGTCTTTCAGGTTGGAGTTCGCCAAGCCGACGGAAGCGAAGGACAGCGTGGTCTCGCCTACCGAAAGCTCGCCATAGTCGTTTTCTGGCGTCACGAACTTCCTTGAAAACCCGAACGCTTTTTCATAAAACTGGACGGCTTTTTCTACGTCTTTTACATACAATATGGTGTAGGCGAATTTAATCATGGTGCTATTATTTTGTTGTTTAAAGGCTCAAATACTGAATGAACCTGGGCAGGAACAACGCAACAATGGCGGGGGTTTTGTGGGCTGTGCGCTTTTGGTAAAAAAGTACTGCCAGGTGCGAACGCTGTCGTTTTTGGTGGAAATAAGGTGCTGCGGCCAAGGCCAATATCGTATCCCGCAGGCAGTACTCCTAGCCATCGGCCAGGATGGTAGAAAGGGGGCTTGCCTGCACTAGCGTACTTGAAGACTGCTGAAATCACGCTTGCGACTCCAAGGGGACTTAAGCGTCAGCTGGCTTGCCTACCCTACTGCGCCCCGCCCGAAGCACGGCACGTCCCCCTCGTCATACCCGTAGGAGAACTGCAAAGCCAAGCGGGATGCCATGCGAGACGTACAGCAAGGTGGCCTTCGGCCATGACAATGCGTCGCACAGCGGGACGCATATTGGGATACACCGTAAAGTTTATAAACTTGACTGGGTATTTTTATAGCGAACACCGCCAAGCTTTGGGCATGGTTGACAACAGTTGATAATCCCCCGTTTGCCGATAGGCAAGAACATCATCAACCGTTATAAACCGTTATAAACTTTTATAAACCGTTATAAGCCAAAGCGCTCATGCCCAAAACTTGGCGGCGTGCGCTATAATGTGCCTGCCCTGCGGCGTGGAATCATTAAAACTTCAAGGCCGCAAGCACCCCGCCCATCAGGGCCATGAATGCTACCAAATAACCGCCGTCTATCAAGAAGAGCTTCAAGGATTTCTTCTGGTACAGGTAGTTGATGGCCACGGCAGGCAAGCCATACATGAGCGCCGACAACATGCCGTGGAAGGCGCCGTGCGTGAAGGTCTGCTCGGCCACGTCGTGGAAATTGATGACATAGTTGACAGCGTAGGCAAGTATGACCATCATGAGGAAGGAAAGGCCATAAGTCAAGGCTGCACCCGATTTGGCTTGGTCATCGGTGACGCCCGTCTCGGCTTGCCAAGCTTTGCCAAAAATCACGGTGTACCATCCGAATCCCAATAGGAAGGCTGCCACGGCAGCGATGATAAGTTCTAAATAAGCCATAGTTGGTGAGTTTGTAAAAGGTGAATGAATGCGGCAATTTACGGAAGAAAATGATATAACAAAGCCGTAATTAATTGGATTCAATCAAATTTCACCCAACCCCAGTAAGCCTATTTATCGAACGCTACCCGCTTCTTGTACGCAGAGAACGTCATCTTTTTTGCGTCATAAAACCCAGCGACGACCTTGCCCTGCCCCGCCGGATAAACGCATGTCCGGCCCATCATGAAATTTTCGACTTCGGTGCCTTCCCACGGCGTGGTGGTTACGAGGGCGTCCTTTTTTGTGCCGGTACTGGCATAGATGCGCAGGGTCTGCATATCGAGGTTGCTGTAAATGCCGTAAACCAGCTCTTCCTCCACCAGCTGGGACGTATGGAACAACTTGTAGCCCTCCCTGGCCATGCCTTTTTCCAGCGAGACAAATTCTTGGGAACCAAGGTGGTTGCCGTCCTTGTCAAAGTATAGGAACTCGATATAAAACTCCCTTTTATCGCCCTCTACGGTGCTTATTGCCCCAGCCGATAAAGGGTCATATATACTTTCATGGGTGTTCATCCCCCTCGTGATGACCACCCCGCCCTCCTCTACCATGATGCTCAGAGGATACACCATGATGCTTTTAAACACGATGTCATGCGGGATTTTCTGCAGCAGTTTACCGTCCCCATTCAGCACATAGGTAGTCAACTGATAACTGGCCGTGTCCAGCATATCGTCGGGAATCTCTCCCTCCCTGACCACGACATAAGCCTTGCCGTCCCGCACATAGCCGCAGTACGGAACGACCCGCTCATGGTCAAGGGCATATTCAAATCGCAGTTTGCCTTTTTTATCGAAAGCGAAGACCTTTAAGCCTGCGTATGTCAGCACCTTATAATCCACGCCGATGGTGAAAAACAGGGGGTCGTCAGCGGCCAATTCGGTGCCCTTCATGGCGCTGGTCACCGAGCGGTCGGGCTGGGTAGCGTAGGTCTGCGGCATCAGCCGATAGCTATCCCCAAAGGCAGTGCTCGACACCTGCTTTAGTTGGTTGTCCAGGATGTTGAGGTAGTTCTTGCCGCCATTTTTTAACAAAAAGCCATAATGCCCCTCGTCAATCACAAAGGCATCCACGAAGTCGCCATCCACTTCCAGCTGCGCCGCCTGCTTGAACCCGCCATCGAAGGCCGTGACCACGCATTCCTTTTTGCCAAAGCCATAATATTGCGTTTTGAAAATGAGGAACGACGACTGGTTGTAAAGCCCGCTGAACTGGGGCATTTTCTCCATTTTCACTTTCAATTTCAGCTCGGCCTTGTGGGTCAGGCTCGCCTCCTGGTCGTACAACTCCACCACCTGCTTGCCCCCTTTTTTGTAGTACAGGAAATAGCCGTAGCCCTGCATGACGTGGAAGCCGTGGAAGTCCTCGGCGCTGATGCCCGACACGGCGATGGATTGTGATGCGCAAACCTGTGCGCTGAAGAGGAAGAGCAGCCATGCTGCCAAGCTTGTAATATGTTTCATGGTGAAGTTCTTTGTTCAAGGTATTTACCCATCCCGTCATCAAGGAAAAACAGCGAGGCGCCAAGGCTAATGCAACACCTCAAAATGGCCGCTCCAAATGTGCTAATTTGAAAGATTTCAGCGCCCAAAGATAATAAAAACCCATGCCCATCACCCCCTTTCCAAATCCAGCAGCCACTGCTTGCGCCAAAGGCCGCCGCCGTAGCCCGTCAGGTGGCCGTCGGAGCCGATGACCCGGTGGCAGGGCACGAGGATGCTCAATCGGTTCATGCCGTTGGCATTGGCCACGGCACGCACGGCGGTGGGCTTGCCGAGGCGCTCGGCCTGCTCGGCGTAGCTGCGGGTGCTGCCGTAGGGGATGGTGAGCAACTCCTGCCACACCGCCCGCTGGAAGGCCGTGCCGGGCATGGCCAGCGGCAGGTCGAACTGTTGGCGGCTGCCGCCGAAATACTCGGCCAGTTGCTTTTTCAGCTTCGCAAAATGGGGGTTGTCGCCCTGTAGTATCGTGGCGTTGTAATGCTTGGCGAGGGCCTTCAGCTCAGTGGGCAGCGCCTTGCGGTCGGTGAACTCCAGCAGGCAGATGCCCTCCGGCACGGCAGCAGCGAACATGGTGCCGATGGGCGTCTCCAGCCGGGCAAGGTCAATCACGCCCTGCACCCTCCCCTCCCGTGGCGACACCCCGAACACGGCCTTGAACTGGTCGCCGAAGCCGCTCAGGCTCTCGTAGCCCGTACCGAAAGCGGCGTCGGTCACCGTGCTGCCCGCTTGCAGCTTCTTGAAGGCCGTGTTCAGCCGGAACATGCGCTGGTAGGCGTGGAAGGTCATGCCGTGGTGCTTGAGGAACCAGCGGCGCACCGTGTGCGGCTCAAGCCGGCGCTCCACCAATTGCCAGTCCTGTATCTTCTGGGAGGGATTGTCCCGGATTTCGTCGAGCAGGGACTGGATGAAGTCGGGTGTCTCGTCGGGCAGGCGCAGCGGCTCACAAATCTTGCAGGGCCGGTAGCCCTTGCCCAGTGCCTCCTTTGCCGAAGGCACGAATTCCACGTTCTCCGGCTTGGGCTTGCGGGCCGTGCAGACGGGGCGGCAGAAGATGCCCGTGGTTTTTACGCAAGTAAAGAAAACGCCCTCAAAACTGGCGTCTTTGTCGAGTATGGCTTGGTACATCCGGTCGTTGGTGAGTTGCATGGCGTAGTTTTTTTTGGCAAAAATGGGGGATTGCTGCCCTGCGCTGCAACCGGGAATTTGACAAGTAATTTCTTGGGGTCAGCGATGGTGCTTGTCGGGGTCGCTGTTGGCAGTTGGGCCATCACCCTTTGGTGGCCCGCTCATTTTGCGAAGCAAAAAAACAATGGCTGCCACAAAATGGAGCAGCGAGATGACCACGATGGTGTAAACGACGGTATTGCTCATCAGAACCAGTTTTTGGCAAAGTTGCAGCCTTTCGCCGTGCGGCATTGTGACAAAAGTCAGTTTCAGGGCGATGGGGAGCGGCTAGTACATCCACTTGGCGTCGTTTTCCAGCACGTCCTGTAGGCGGTGGGAGGCCAGTTGCTCGATGAGCGCCTTCGGCAGTGGCTTGTCGTAGCTGAACTGGACGTTGTCCTTGGTGGTCTTGTACGCTGCAAGTTCCGCCTTAAAGGCAGCCAGGGTCTGCCCGGTCGGCATGAAGTTCAGGTGCGATTTGAAGGCGGCAAATGCGAACAGAATCCGTTTTTGCTCGAAAATGGGATAGCCCCATTTTATCGCTTCCACGGCTGCTGGAGCCACCTGTTGGAGGATGGCCCGGATTTCGAGCAGTTTCTCCTGCGCAATGGGCGGTGCGTTCAGGATATACTCGTCAATATTGGCAGGCTTTTGTTTTTCCATAAGGCAAGCTTTGAGAGTTTGTTTGGGGCAAATGTATGCGAACCCACCGAACAAGCAATGGAACGGCTCCGGTGTCATTCAAAAAACAAGCAAAACATTGAAGTGGCAGTCAAAATGTCGGCAAATGGCATATATACTTCAATCAAATCTTGCACCCGACAGATTTAACAGTCTATGGCACATGTTTTGGGTAAAAACTATATACTCAGAAAATGCATATTCAAACATGTTGAAAACGCCTCCTTTTAGTAATATTTTACAGGTTTCTGTTGACTACTTCATCCATCCGAAGTATAAGGTTTCCTCGTTTTGTTTAAAAAAGGCCAGGCTGTTCGTAATTCTGCCTTTCAGCATCATTGCCCTTTCCCTTTTCAGCGAAGCACTGGCCATCCTACTTGGCCATTATGAGCATACCCCCTACGTCGCATTGGGTTGTGGGCTAAGTTTTTTGCCTATATGGCTGTTTAAAAAATACGGAGATGCGTCCTTGTCGGGCAATATCCTGACGGCCATTTATGCCACTGTGGTTGGTGAAGCCGTGCTGTGGACGGGCGGGCTATACTCCGACAACCTGCTTTGGCTCATGATGGTACCGATGATGGCGATGCTGTTTTCGGGCAAATTATCCGGTGCGGTGTGGCTGGCACTGTTGCTGGGTTTTACCTACTACGTTTACCTGCAAGAACCAGGGGGCGCAGAAGGGTTCCGGTACGCAGAGGCCGATTTCAACAACCAATATTTCCTAATCAGCTTCTGCCTGCTTTTCTTCGTTTACACTTTCGTCGTCGGCATTTTCATGGTAGGCAATGAGATACTGGCCAAAGAGCTGATTGAAGGCAAAAAAATCAGCCAACTGCGCACCATCGAGGCCACTCAAAAAGCCGAGGCACTTGCAGCGGCAGAGGCCAAGCTGCTTTGCAAAAACCGGGAGTTGGAGCAGTTCGCCTATGCTGCCTCCCATGACCTCAAGGAGCCGCTCAGGATGATAAGCGCTTATTCCTCCCTGCTCGACCGCCATGCCAGTGGCCAACTCAGCGAACCCAACCTGGAGTTTCTCGCCTTCATCAAGGATGGTGCCGCCCGTATGAACACAATGCTGGACGACCTGCTGGAGTTTGCCAAACTCGGCACCGATGGCGAAAGGGCACAGCTCGTTAGCCTCCACAATGCCGTGGAAAAGGCGAAGGCCAACCTTGCCGTGAAAATCCTTGAATCGGGGGCATTGGTAAAAACTGGCGCATTGCCCTCGCTGGTCTGCGCAGAGACTCAGATGGTCAGGCTGTTTCAAAACCTGATTTCCAACGCCATCAAATTCGCAAGGGAGGGCATCGTGCCCATCATTCAAATCAACAGCGAGGCCACCGACGGCAAGTCCACCGTGATTGCCGTACGGGACAACGGCATCGGCATCCCCATCGTAAGCAGGGAGCGGATTTTCCAGGTGTTTGAGCGCCTGCACAGCATCGGCGCCTATGAAGGCTCTGGCATCGGGCTGGCGTCCTGCAAAAAAATCGTGGACAACCTCAGCGGTAAAATCGAGGTGGTTGACTCGAATGGGCAAGGCTCCGTATTCAAAATCACCATACCACAAGCCCCCTCGCCCTCCATGCTGCACGACAAAGGTGAAAGAACAAGGTTGAGCATACCTACCGGCTTGGCCGACCAGGCGCTACCGCTGGGTGCTGATGCTCCCCAAAAAGTTTTGAACCCCAAAGCCCCGGCGCACCTGACCTAAATGCTTGAATTGACCCGCATTCATTTTCCTTTAAAAAAATCGCAAATCCCGCTGCCTGCCTTTTCACTGCACTTGAGCATGACCTAGAAGGGCAAATAAAAAAGGCTGCGCCGGATTTCACCTAGCCACAGCCTCCCATTTTTGTTATCAAACTAGCTGAACTTATTTCAAATCAAACCTATCGAGGTTCATCACCTTGGCCCAAGCCGCCACGAAGTCCTTCACGAACTTCGCTTGGCCGTCGGCGCAGCCGTACACCTCCGCAATGGCCCGCAGCTCGGAGTTGGAACCGAACACAAGGTCGGCACGGGTGCCAATCCACTTCAGGTCACCAGTCTTGCGGTCACGGCCCTCGAACAAGTCTTCCGCTTCAGAGAGCGACTTCCAAGTGGTGCCCATGTCGAGCAGGTTCACGAAGAAATCGTTGGTGAGCTGGCCCTTGCGCTTGGTGAACACGCCGTTGTTCGAGTTGTCGTAATTGGCGCCGAGCACCCTCATGCCACCCACCAGGACGGTCATTTCGGGGGCGGTCAAGGTCAGCAACTGCGCCCTGTCCACCAGCAGCCGCTCGGCTTGCACGGGGATGCGGGGCATCACGTAATTGCGGAAGCCATCGCCCAGCGGGTGCAGCACCTGGAAGGATTCCACGTCGGTCTGGTCTTGCGAAGCATCGGTGCGGCCCGGCGTGAACGGCACGGCCACGTAGTGGCCAGCGTCCTTGGCGGCTTTTTCGATGGCTGCGCAACCACCGAGCACAATCACGTCGGCGATGGAAACCCGCTTATTGCCCGATTGGATGGCGTTGAACTCCTCTTGGATGGAAGTGAGCACACCGAGCACTTTGGACAACTGCGCTGGGTTGTTCAGCGCCCAGTCTTTTTGCGGGGCAAGGCGGATGCGGGCACCATTGGCGCCGCCCCGCTTGTCGGAGCCACGGAAGGTGGCGGCAGAAGCCCAAGCGGTGGTCACCAGTTCAGAGACCGTAAGGCCAGAAGCGAGGATGTTAGCCTTGATGGCCGCAGCGTCCTGCGCATCAATCAGTTCGTGGTTGACGGCGGGCACGGGGTCTTGCCAAATCAGCACCTCGGCAGGCACTTCGGGGCCGAGGTAGCGGTCACGTGGCCCCATGTCACGGTGCGTCAGCTTGAACCAAGCCCTTGCGAAAGCATCGGCGAACTCGTCCGGGTTCTCGAAGAAACGGCGGCTGATTTTCTCATAAGCCGGGTCGAGGCGCAGGGCTATGTCGGTGGTCAGCATCGTGGGCGCATGGGAGATGCTGGGGTCGTGCGCATCGGGCACGGTGCCAGCGCCAGCGCCGTTTTTCGGCTTCCACTGGTGCGCTCCGGCGGGGCTTTTCGTCAGCTCCCACTCAAATCCGAAGAGGTTTTCAAAATAATTGTGGCTCCAGCGGGCGGGCGTGGTGGTCCAAGCGCCTTCGAGGCCGCTGGTGATGGTGTACTGGGCATTGCCAGTGCCAAAACTGTTTTTCCAGCCTGTGCCCATTTCCTCCATGGTTGCGCCAGCAGGTTCACGGCTCACGTACTGGCCGGGGTCGGCAGCGCCGTGCGTTTTACCGAAGGTATGGCCTCCGGCAATGAGCGCCACGGTCTCCTCGTCGTTCATGGCCATGCGGGCGAAGGTCTCCCGGATGTCACGGGCCGAGGCGAGGGGGTCAGGGTTGCCGTTGGGGCCTTCTGGGTTCACGTAGATGAGGCCCATTTGCACCGCACCGAGGGGGTTTTCCAGTTCACGGTCGCCCGTGTAGCGCTTGTCGCCGAGCCATTCGGTCTCGCTGCCCCAGTAGATGTCTTCGGGTGCTTCCCAAACGTCCGCACGTCCACCGGCAAAGCCGAAGGTCTTGAAGCCCATGGATTCGAGGGCGCAGTTGCCAGCGAGAATCATGAGGTCGGCCCAAGAGAGCTTGCGTCCGTACTTCTGTTTTACGGGCCAGAGGAGCAAGCGGGCTTTGTCGAGGTTGCCGTTGTCGGGCCAAGAGTTCAGCGGTGCGAAGCGCTGCGTGCCCATGCCACCGCCGCCCCGCCCGTCGGCGATGCGGTAGGTGCCGGCGCTGTGCCAGGCCATGCGGATGAAGAAAGGGCCGTAGTGGCCGTAGTCGGCGGGCCACCAGTCCTGGGATTGGGTCATCAGGTCGTAGATGTCCTGCTTCACCGCAGCGAGGTCGAGCGAATTGAACTCGGCCGCGTAGTCAAAGTCCTCGCCCATCGGGTCGGACAGTGACGAGTGCTGGCGAAGAATGCCGAGGTTAAGCTGGTTGGGCCACCAGTCCCGGTTGGAGGTGCCGCCACCTGCGATTTGGTTCAGGGATGCGCCCGAAAAGGGGCATTTGCCAGTTCCGTTTTTTTCCATGTTTCGTTGTTTTTTAAATGATTAGGCTTTTGGTCACATAGGTCGTGAAGGCGAAAATAAGCCTTTGCCCCGCAAAGAAACGATGTGAACAATCATAAACGAAACTGATTTTTTCTATCATTGCATAGACAAAATCTATAAAGATGAATTTGCAGCAGCTTGAGTACATAATTGCCGTGGAGCGGGAGCGGCACTTCGTCAGGGCGGCAGAGAAATGCTTCGTGACGCAGGCGACCCTGAGCACGATGGTGAAAAAGCTGGAAGACGAACTGGGCATCCAGCTCTTCGACCGCTCACAGCAGCCCGTGAGGCCAACCCGGGAGGGCGTGGAAATCATCGAGCTGGCCAAGAAGATTGTGGCACAGACCCATTTCATCAAGGATTACGCCCGTGAGCTGAAAGAGGAAGTGTCGGGCGAGCTGCGGCTGGCCGTCATCCCGACCATTGCGCCGTACTTGCTGCCCCTGTTTTTGAAGCCCTTCCAGCAATATTTCCCGCATTTGAAAGTGCATATCCGGGAGCTGATTTCCGACGACATCGTGAAGGCGCTGAAACGGGGCGATGCAGATGTGGGCATCCTCGCCACCCCGCTCAACGAACGGGAAATACGGGAGTACCCGCTGTTTTACGAGGAGTTTTTTCCCTACGCCTCCGCATCGGAAATTTTGCCCAAAAAAAAGTACCTCTTGCCCAACGACATCAACCCGAACCACCTTTGGCTGCTGGAAGAAGGCCATTGCCTGCGCGACCAACTACTGAATTTTTGCACCCTGAAAAAATCGGAAGCTGGTGGCAACCTGCTCCGCTACGAGGTGGGCAGCATCCAAACGCTCATCAACATGGTGGACAGCAACGAGGGCATCACCATCCTCCCAAAGCTCGCCACCGAGCGCCTCACGCCGCAGCAACAAGCCAAGCTGCGGGCCTTCGCACCGCCCAAGCCCGCACGGGAGGTCAGCTTGATTACGGTGCTGGATTTTCCGAGGAAAAAACTCTTGCAGCATTTGAAGGAAATCATCATGGAGGCGGTGAAGGGCAGGGTGATTACCGACAAAAAGGGGCTGAACGTGCTGGAGACGGGCGAATGAAAAAGGCCGCATGTTGCCTATTTTTTTTCCTGCGCCTTCGGAATCTCCCGCCAGGTATAGCTCTTCTGCACGATTTTCCAACTGCCCTCGTATTTCAGCAACAGGAAATAATCGGTGAAAATGCGCCAGTTGGGTATGACGATTTCCGCCTTGGCGATGGCGGCGTCCTTTTCAAAATCTATGGAAATAATCCTGCCGATGCGGTTGGCCTTCTCGCCGGGCTTCACGCCAGCGATGTACTCCTCCCCGTCCCGGATGCGCAGGCTGTCCTTTTCGGTGACGGTGTAAAGGTTGAAATCCGGGTGAAATGCACGGCGCAAGCGCGCTGGTTCGCCATTGGCGGTGCCCTCGATATAATCATGGAGCGTGGCGGTGATTTGCTCGATGTCGGAAGCACCGTTGGCCGTTTGGGCTTGGGCCGTGCAGGCGGCGAGCAAGAGAAGGAGGGGCAGTAATAACCGAAGTGATTTCATGGCAATGGATTTTGAATGAAACAAAGCCGAAAGCTACTCAAGTCCTTTCATTGCTCATTTGCGGGACCGCTTTTTTAGCTTTTCCCTAACAACTTCACCGCCCAACCACCCGCAGCAACAAAATGGATGGTTGGGCGGTAATTTTTCACGAAACGGTAAACTTCTCCGTGCGTACCTGGTACGTTTCCTTCGAGTCCGGCCAACGTGCCACCATCTTCTTGAACTCAAAGCTGTCGCCCGATGAGAGGGCTTTTAGCTGCGCCACCATCTCAGTGGTCAGGCGGGCAGAAGTACCCGGCAAAGTGGTGGTCTTGCCGCCCTTCACGATTTCCAAGGTGAAGCTCACGATGATGGTCTCCGAGGCGCCGGGGCAGCCCTCAATCTGGAGGCTGGTTTTCCCTGCGTAGTCCTTTTTGGCGATTTTGCCGCCCGTTTTGCCGCAAAAGACGAGGTGGCCGCCGCCCACTTCACGCTCGGCGACAACTGGCTTGCCCACTGGCATGGCAGCGGCATGGGCATCGTTTGCGAAAGCGGCAAAAAGGCAAAGCATGATTGCTGCGAAGAGGAAATGCTGAATTGTGTTTTTCATGACTTGAAAAATTTAATGGTTAAAAGATGCCACAAACATATCCGCCCCCAAATTGCGCTTTCTGGAAAGGAGACCAACGCCCCGCCAAGGGCCAAGAACGACGGTTTTCCCCCCGTTTTGCCGTTTGGTGGTCGAATCGAGTTGTTCTGCTCCGCAATGTGGTCGTTGGTCGGCGGTGGCTGGGAAAATTGGTGGGAAAAGGGGTTCTTTGGGGGGTGATTCCTGCCTGTCGGCAGACTGGGATATAAGATTTCAGATAGACGATATGAGATTTTAGATTTTGCACGGCCCCACGCAATCTGAAATCTTATATGGTCTATCTGAAATCTTATATCAAAAAACTCATGCGCAGCGTCATCCTCCATACCCTTTTCTGGCTGCTCTACCTCGTGTCGGAGTACTTCGCCAACCTGTACCATACCCGGCCGGGGGAGGCTAAGTGGTTCCTGCTGTCGTCGGTGGCGTACCTACCTGCGTTGCTGTTGGCGACGTATTTTTTGGCGCTCTGGGCCGTGCCCCGGTACTTGAAGGCGAAGCGTTGGCCGTTGTTCCTGCTGAGTGTGGCGGTGGCGGGCGTTTTCCTTTTTTATGCAAGGATAAAATGGGAGGAACTGCTCATCTACCTCGTGAACGGCGAGCGCTTCGACATGCCAGCGGCCAAACTGCTGAAGAACATCATCCGTGACTACTCGGTGGTGGCGCTCGGCGTCTGCGTCTATATCATCGGCGACTACCGCCGCAACCAGCAACTGAACGAACAGCTCATACGGGCCAAGGCCGAAGCGGAAATCAAGCTGCTGAAGGGGCAGCTCCACCCGCATTTCCTATTCAATTCCCTGAACAATATCTACAGCCTCGCCCTCTCCAAATCCGACCTCACTGCCGACAGCATCCTGCGCCTGACCGAACTGCTCGACTACCTCGTTTACCGGGCAAACCAAGACAAGGTGCCCCTCTCGAAAGAGGTGCAGTTGCTCGAAAACTACGTGGATTTGGAAAAACTCCGCCACGGCGAAAAGCTTCAGGTCGAAATGGACATCGCCCCGCTGAACGACGGCCAGTTGGTGGCCCCGCTCATCCTGCTGCCCTTCGCCGAGAACTGCTTCAAGCATGGCGGCCCCGCTGCGGATGGGGTTTTTAGGATAAATATCGCCTTGCGCAGCGATGCCAACAAGGTGGTGTTCCAAATTGCGAACAGCAAAAAGCCAAGAAAAACGGAGACCGCCCCCGGTGGCATCGGCTTGGAAAATATCCGCCAGCGCCTTACCTTGCTCTACCCCAATCGGCACAAGCTGGAGATAGTGGACGGGGCGAAATGGTATGAAGTGCAGTTGGAAATCAAGCTGAGGGATGAGGAGTTGTGACAAAGTTTTTTTTGACGTTGAAAGACGCTGGTTTTTATGATTTTTTATGTTTTGGCGACTTCGTCACCTTTTTCCACCGAAGGTGGGAAAGCATAATGAATCATAAAAAACCAGCGTCTTTCAGCGTCAAAAAACCATTTTGCGAAGCAAAATCCAACCAACACCCCAACCTAAACCCATCAACACCATGAAGTACAAATGCTACATCCTCGACGACGAGCCGCTGGCGCTCAACGTCATCGAACAGCACCTGGGCCGCTTCGGGGACTTCGAGGTATGCGGCAAGAGCACCGAGCCATTGGAGGCGCTGGCGCAAATCAAGCGACTGCAGCCCGACCTGCTCTTCCTCGACATCCAGATGCCGGAACTGACGGGGCTGGAACTCATCCAGTCCATCCAGCACCGCCCCGCCATCGTGCTCACCACGGCCTACCGGGAGTTCGCCGTGGAGGGCTTCGAACTGAACGTGCTGGATTACCTCGTGAAGCCCATCCCGTTCAAGCGGTTCGTGCAGGCCATCGAGAAGTTTTTGGAGCAAAGGCTGGGGCAGTTGCCAGTGCCAGCGACATCCATTGCGGAGCAACCAATGACCGACGCCATCTTCGTAAAAGCCAACCGCAAGACCCTACGCATCCCCCTCGACGACATCCTCTTCGTGGAGGGCGTGAAGGACTACGTGAAAATCGTGCTGCCCACGCAGCGCATCCTCACCAAGGCGAGCATCGGGAATTTCATCAAGGAACTGCCCGCCGGGCGCTTCGTGCAAGTACACAAATCGTTCATCGTGGCCAAGGCCAAGGTGACGGCCTACACGGCGCACGATATTGAAATCGGGGAAATGGTGGTGCCGATTGGGCGGCAGTACAAGGAGGGGTTTTTGAAGGAGATGGGGTAATTATGACCCGATGGAGCGCATTATTTGATGTGGTTATTGATTAAAGATATAAGATTGACGATATAAGATTTAAGATTTGTGGCGCCGAGCCAAACTCGAAATGCTCGTTTTTTATTGATAAATTGTCAATCGTTATTTCAACAAATCTGCCAATAAATCTTATATTGTACGTCTTAAATCTTATATCGTAAATCAAAAAAACCAAACCTATAATTCCTCCATTCTAAATCAGGGGCAAGCCACCCGCACCGCTTCCCGCACTACCCTATCCAGTTCCGGCAGCCGCTCCTGCACCTCCGCCGCCGAGCGGAAATAAGCGATGCGCCGGTCCTTCCAGTCGCCCTCCAGTATCGGCGAAGCTACCTGCACGATGCTCGGATGGTGAAACACGAGCCGGATTTCCTTTTTGTTGCTCAGGTTGAAGGTGAAGAGGTCGGCATGGGTGTAGTAGCTCGGTGCGTTCCATTTTATGCGCTCCGCAATGGGCGGGTGCGCTGCCCGGACGGTTTGCCGGAGGAGTTCGAGTTCGGGTTTCATCGGGTGGTCGAGTTGGTCGAGCCATTGGCTTAGTTTTTCTGCGTCAGTCATGGTGGGTTTTATTTTTTGTAAACATCCGGGTTGTGCCGCTCCATGAACCGTTCCGGCGCAGCGAGCGGCTTCCAATCGAACTGTCGGTACAGCCCATGCGCATCCAAAGTGCCCAGCATCCAGCGGCGCAGGCCCTGCAAATCGGGGTGCTCGTGGATAGTTTTCAGCAGCATTTTCGACAAGCCCTGCCCCCGGTGCGCTGGCAGTATGAACACATCGGCGAGGTAGGCAAAACTGGCCCGGTCGGTGATGACCCTTGAGAAGCCCACTTGGTTTTCGCCTTGAAAAACGCCAAAGCAGAGCGAGTTTTCGATGCTTTTCCGCACGGTTTCCATGGGAATTCCCTTGCTCCAATACGAGTCCTCGCTGAGGTAGCGGTGGATGAGCGGGAGGTCGAGTAGGTTCTGGTCGGTGGAGATGATGTATTCACTCTTCATGCGGTAAAAATACATTGTCCATACTTTTGCCTCAAAATAACATCCAATGCGCAACAACGAAGTTAAAATCCAGAAAACCGAAGTCCTCTCCGACAATTGGTACACGCTCCGCAAAATCACCTTCGATTTCAAAAAGCACAACGGCACCTGGGAGACCATCAGCCGGGAAGCCTACGACCGGGGCAACGGGGCTACCATCTTGCTTTACAACCGGAAGCTGCGCACGGTCATCCTCACCCGCCAGTTCCGGATGCCAACCTACCTGAACGGCAACGAGTCGGGCATGCTCATAGAAGCCTGCGCTGGCCTGCTCGACCGGGACAACGCCGAGGATTGCATCCGGCGGGAAACGGAGGAGGAGACGGGCTACAAAATCCATGACGTTCGCAAGGTCTTCGAGGCGTATATGTCGCCGGGGTCGGTGACGGAAATACTCTATTTTTTCACTGCCGAGTACGAGGCCAACATGAAGGTCAGCGACGGCGGCGGCCACCACGACGAGCACGAGGACATCCAAGTGCTAGAGCTGGATTTCGACGAGGCGCTGGGCATGGTGAAGTCAGGCGAAATAAAGGATGGGAAGACGATTATGCTCTTGCAGCAGCTACGGCTGGAGGGGGTGCTGTGAGGTATAAACCGTATGGTGGTTCAGTGAATTTTCAGTCACCTTCCAAAACATTTTCACCCAAAAACTTGTCATTTGACCTAAAACACCAAGCCGCATGATTCGCCAGCACATTGAAACCAAGATTGGCAAACCACTCACCGACGAGGAATTCGACTATTTCTCCAGCTTGCTGCGCCATAAATCGGTGGGGCCGAAGGAGGTGCTCATCCATGCTGGCGACCGTTGCAGCAAGCTGTATTTCGTGGAAAAAGGGTCGCTCCACGCCTTCCTCACCGACGATGCGGGCAATGCCCACGTGGTGCAACTGGCCTTCGAGGGGCATTGGATTTCGGACATGTACAGCTTCCACCTAGACAGGCCCGCCCTGTTCACCATCGAAACATTGGAGCATTGCGAGCTGCTTGTCTTTGAAAAAACCGCCATCGCCGAGGCTTGCGACAAGCTGCATAAGATGGAGCGCTTCTTCCGCATTTTGGCGCAAAATGCCTACGCCGCCGCCCAGTACCGCATCGCCCGAAGCTACAGCGCCGACACCGAGGCCCGCTACCTCGAACTCATTGCGAAGCACACCGACATCGTGCAGCGGGTGCCGCAGTTCCTCATCGCTTCGTACCTGGGCGTGAAGCCGCAGTCCCTCAGCCGCATCCGCAAGCAAATGGCCGAGCGGCGCTGAGAACCCCCTTTTTACGAAGTTAACTTAGGTGAATGACGCCCTCCCCGGCCTGCCCCATCTTTGCACCAGCAAATTTAAAAACGGGCAATGGCCAATACGACAAAATGGGTACTCGACCCAGCGCACAGCGAAATCAATTTCACGGTAAGGCACCTGATGATTGCCAAGGTGAAGGGCGGCTTCCACCGCTTCGAGGCCACCGTGCTGTCCGATGGCGAGGACTTCCGTAAGGCGGAGGTGACGGTGACAATTGACGCCGCCAGCCTCAGCACGAGCCAGCCCGACCGCGACGCCCATTTGCGCAGCGCCGATTTTTTTGACGTGGAAAACCACCCGACCATCACCTTCGTGGGCGGCTCCTGCTGCCGCTTCGACCCTGAGAACTACCGCTTGGCGGGCTACCTGACCATCCGGGGCGTGACGAGGGAAGTGTCCCTCGGCGTGGAGTTCGGCGGGGTGGGCAAAGACCCCTGGGGCAACGAAAAAGCGGGCTTCTCCATCACGGGCATCGTGAACCGAAACGACTACGGCCTACTTTGGAACACACCCCTCGAAACGGGCGGCGTGCTGGTGAGCGAGGAAGTGCGGATTGAATGCGAGGTGCAGTTTGTGAAACAGAAAAATTGATAATTCACTCAACATCAAAATTTTATAAAATCACTAAATTTATTTTCAACATGAAAAAATTGTTTTTTCTCCCGATTTTGGCACTTGTTGCCTTCGCTTTCACGACCATCGCTGACCACACCGTGGACACAGCTGCCAGCAACATCGTCTGGAAAGGCTACAAAGTGACTGGCTCGCACACCGGCAACGTGAAAATCAAAAACGGCTCCCTTCAAGTTCAGGATGGCGTGCTGAAAGGCGGCTCTTTTGACATTGACATGACCAGCATCACCTGCACCGACCTCGAAGGCGACATGGCTGGCAAACTGGTAGGCCACCTCAAGTCCGACGACTTTTTCGGCGCAGCCAACCACCCGACTGCCAAGTTCGTCATCACCCGTGCACTGCCACAGGACTCCAAGGGCAACTACAAAATCATTGGCAACTTGACCATCAAGGAAACCACGAAAGAAATCAAGTTCTTTGCCAATGTGACCACCACCGGCAAGCCAACTGCCACTGGCAAAATCACGATTGACCGCTCTGAGTTCAACGTGAAATATGGCTCTGGCTCGTTCTTTGATGGCCTCGGCGACAAGACCATCTACGACGAGTTCGAACTTGACGTGAAATTGGTGAGCAAGTAATTGCTGGTAAATAGACATTAGACAATAGACATTAGATAATGAGCTGAATCAGTTGCTATCTAAAGTTTATTGTCTAAGGTCTAATAGCTCGTTGCCCCAATCGTAAATCTTAAATCACCCAAATCCCTGCCTGTCGGCAGACAGGGCAAATCCACGACATGAACCGCAATCAATTCCTCAAACTCATGGCAACCATTCCGCTCGCCACTTCGGCGGTGAAACTCAGCTGCTTGGACAGCGCCACCAGCGGATTTTCCAACACGGACAAGATGCCCGTGCTCTTCCTCGGCCACGGCAGCCCGATGAACGCCATCGAGGAGAACGAGTTCGTGCAGGGTTTCCGGCAGGTGGGCAAGGAGATACCCAAGCCCAACGCAATCCTCTGTATATCAGCACATTGGGAAACCAACGGCACTTGGGTAACTGCGATGGACAAGCCAAAGACCATCCACGACTTCGGTGGCTTCCCGCAGGCGCTGTTCGACCAACAGTACCCAGCGCCCGGCAGCCCTGCACTGGCCAAGGAGACCAAGGAGCTTATCAAATCCGCCCAAGTCGGGCTGGACGACCACCAGTGGGGCCTCGACCATGGCGCCTGGACAGTCATCAAGCACCTCTACCCGAACGCCGACGTGCCCATCATCCAGTTGAGCCTCGACGTCCGCCGTACCCCGCAGCAGCACTATGAATTGGCGAAGGAAATTGCGGCGCTCCGCAAAAAAGGCGTGCTCATCGTGGGCAGCGGCAACATGGTACACAACCTGCGCATGGCCGCTTTCGACAAGATGAACCTCGACAATTATGGCTTCGACTGGGCCATCGAGGCCAATACGAAGTTCAAGCAGTTCATCGCCGACGGCGACCACCAGCGCCTCATCAACTACACGGCGGAGGGCCGCCCGTTCCAGTTGGCCGTCCCCACGCCGGAGCATTACCTGCCGCTGCTCTACACGCTGGCATTGAAGGAGGAAAAGGACGAAATCAGCTTCTTCAACGACAAGGCAGTGGCCGGGTCGCTGACGATGACCTCGGTGCGGATTCAGGGGGCGTGAGTTGACTTCACCTGTCTGCCGACAGGTGAAGTTTACCCACATCTTTTGCCCAATATAGACCACGAAGTGGTCAAATATGAATAGCCCCGGGTGCAACCCGGGGTGAAATACGAGGCGGGAACAACCCCGGAGGGGTCGAATGTTTGTTAGTAGAAGATAGGGATTTGCGTAAATGATTGACATTCAACCCCTTCGGGGTTGTTTCCCGTCTCACATGTGGCCCCGGGTTGCACCCGGGGCTATTCACGTTCAACCCCTTCGGGGTTTTTGACCTAACTTGTGGGTAAACCTCACCTGCCGACAGGCAGGGATTGTGGATTAACGATTCAAGGCCTGTCCCGCCCCATAAACCGCCCCTCGCCAAGCAGAAATGCAATGGCCCTCACCAAATTGCGGTCAATGGTTGCTTCCGTCTTCAAAAATGAAAAATACCGCACCATTTCATGCTGCCTCGATGGGCTGAGTTTTTCAAAAACGGCCTTGGCAGCGGGGTTTTCTTCCAGCGCTGCCGCCAGCTTCGGGTGCATGGCGATGCTCCGGTCTTCGGGGTCATACGCTACTTCAACCTCGACCTCCTCCCCTACCCTTCTCGGTGAATCTTTCAGCATGTTCATATTGATGTAAAGCCGCCATGCCCCGGCGTATTTCATGAGGGTTTGGCGGTAGGCCGCGCCGTTTATCGTGCCACGGATGGGGATTCGGCCCTTGTGCTGGCCTGCTTGCGCAATCAGCGATTGCAACACCTCCTCCGGCAGGAAGACGAATGGATTGCCAACGATGATGTCTATTGTAGCTCGAAATGTGTGCATGGTCGTTTGTTTTTGATTGAACAGCACTTGCTCTTTTATTTTTATTATTTTCCCCTTCGGGGAAAATATTGGATGAGTATTTAATTGCCAACTTTTTTCAAAATTACCAACGCTCACTGACAGCCTTATGTCAGTAGCGAACTTGATATTTGCCATTGGAACGAATGATTACCTTGCGCCATCGCATTTCACCATTAAAAAACAGCGCACATGAAAAAACAGGGATTCGCATTCACTATGGCCGCACTGCTGCTGGCCTTGGCCTTTTCAACGAAAACCAGCGCCCAAGACGGCTGGGTGGAACTCATCAATGGCAAGGACATGACGGGCTGGCGACCCAACGAGCACACCAGCACCTGGACCGTACAGGACGGCCTACTGACGGGCGTCGGCAAGCGCTCCCACCTATTTTACGAAGGCGAACACCTGCGTGACGGCTTCAAAAACTTCGAAATGGAGGTGCAGGTGCGCACGTTCAAATTGGCCAATTCCGGCATCTATTTCCACACCAATTTCCAAGATGAAGGCTGGCCGGGCACGGGCATCGAGATTCAGGTGAACAATTCGCACATCGGCGAGGGCACCTACATCGAACTGAAGAAAATGGGCAGCCTCTATGGCTACCGCAATATTTTCAAAACCTTTTCCAAAGACGACGAATGGATGACCGTAAAAGCAAGGGTGGAAAGCGACCGGGTGCAGGTCTGGGTCAACGGCCTCCAAACGGTGGACTACCGACAGCCCGCCCGTACTTTTAGCCGACTGCGCCGACTCTCGAAAGGCACGTTTTGCCTGCAAGGCCACGACGACCACAGCCGGATGCAGTACCGCAGCTTCCGGGTGCGCCGCCTGCCGGATGATGCCAGTTCCGGCCTCATCGCCCCCGATTTTGGGGTCTGGCACGATACGCTGATGGCCATGCAGGGCCGCAATTTCCCGTTCATTGACCTCAACCCGCCCGCTAGCTTGACGGCACTGGAACTGACCGACTACGTGCGGGCAACGGGCATCAATGCGGCCCTCGTAAAAAGCCCAAAAATGGCCAATCAACTGGGGGCAGCAAGTGGGCTGCCACTGTTCACGGGCATCAAAGTGACGGCCAAGGGCCTTGCGAAGCTGAACAAGGCGATGGGCGATTTCGTCATCGGCGAAAGCACGGATTTGAAGTCAGCCAAGGCATTGCTGGGCAGCGGCAAAATCCAAGTCTGGTCGGACATGGGCCGGGTGCTGAACGCCCAAACCGCTGGTGAACTCTTGGACATTGCGAAGCAAAAAAACGTGGCCATTGTGATTGACAACGAGACGCAACACCCTTCTTTGGAGGTGCTGAAAATGGCGAAGGCCAAGGGCTGCAAATTCACGATGAGCGGCCTTGTTCCGAAGGAGCGCATGGAGCAGTCGAGCTATGTTTTTGAGGTACTCAAAAGCGCTGGACTGGACTATCGTGATTTTTATGTACCCGGAATGTAAATCCTTGATTTTCAATTGGTTTGATATAAGATTGCAGATTACATGATTCCAGATTTAAGATTTTAAGCACGGCCCCATCAACCGTTATAAACCGTTATCAACTGTTATCAACCAGCAACATGAACCGCACCGACCGCCTACTGGGCATCGTCGCCCACCTGCAAAACAAGAAAGACCAGACCGCCGAGGAGCTGGCCGAGCACTTCGGTATGAGCGTCCGCACGGTCTATCGTGACCTGCGGGCGATGAACGAAATCGGCGTGCCCGTCGGCTTCGAGGCGGGGCGGGGCTACCACATCGTGGGTGGCTACTTCCTGCCGCCCGTGTCGCTGACGGCGGAGGAGGCCAATGCGCTGGCGCTGATCGAGCCGCTGGTGGTGCGTTTCTCCGACAAGAGTATCCAGCAGCATTACGGCACGGCCATTTCGAAGATAAAACAGGTGCTGGGCAATACGCAGCGCCGGAATTTGGAGCAGAT
>JALOMF010000219.1 GCA_025455635.1 Saprospiraceae bacterium
ATGCCCTTGCTGCCCCCGGTGATGAGGGCCGTTTTTCCTGTTATGTTCTGCATTGTAACATGGACTGCCAGTCCGTGCTTTTGCACTTGCCCGCAACACAGCCTGCCAGACCGTGCGCTACGCAAATTGGCAGCCACTTGGATTTGTAGCACTCGGTGTGCTTGGTGAAAAAAAAATCCAGCTTAATTGGAAGCAGGGAAGCACGGACTGGCAGTCCGTGTTACATTTGCCAGAACGCCTAATAACCTTAAAGGTTGAGCAGGCTGAAGCCCTGTTCAATCCTCCAATCCATCAATCCATCAATCCTTGTTCAATGAAAAAACTCATTTTCCAAAACAACGACGCCATGCCTGCCCTTGGCCTGGGCACTTGGCAGGCCCCCAAAGGCGTGGTCGGCGAAGCAGTTCGGGAGGCCATCCGCATCGGTTATCGTCACATTGACTGTGCGGCCATTTACGGCAACGAAAAAGAAATCGGGGAGGCGCTGCAAGCGGCCTTCGAGGCAGGCGAGGTGCGCCGGGAGGAACTTTGGATAACCTCCAAGCTCTGGAACACGCACCACGGCCACGCCAACGTGCGCCCCGCCCTCGAAAAAACGCTGGCCGACCTTCAATTGGAATACCTTGACCTCTACCTCATCCACTGGCCCGTGCCGATGAAGCACGTGGTGCCGCACGTTCCAAACCAGTTCCTGAGCTTGGAGGAACAGCCCATTGCCGACACGTGGCTGGGCATGGAGGAGGTGCTGGAAGCTGGACTGGCCCGGCACATCGGCGTCTCAAATTTTAGCAAAAAAAAGCTGGAACAACTGCTGGAAGTAGCCCGCCACAACCCGGAGGTAAATCAGGTGGAGATGCACCCGTTGCTGGCGCAAAACACCCTTTGCCGTTTTTGCGAAGCGGAAAAAATACATATCACAGCCTATACGCCGCTGGGCCGACCCGCCTCCGCCGACCGACCCGCCGACGCCCCCGAACTGCTCGAAGGGCCAGTGGTCACGGCCATTGCGGAGCAACACCAATGCACCCCGGCCCAAGTCGTGCTGGCCTGGGCGATGGAGCGGGGCACTTCGCCCATCCCTAAGTCAACGAATCCTAAGCGTTTGAAAGAGAATCTTGACGCACAAAACCTGGCGCTCACGGACAAGGATATGAAAGAATTGAATCAACTCGACCGCCACTACCGCTATGTGGACGGCACGTTTTGGACGCCGCCGGGCAGCCCTTACACGCTGCAAAACCTGTGGGACGAGAATTGATTGCGAAGAAAAAAAGGCTTGATGGCATCACACCACCAAGCCTTTTTCTTTTTAGAAAAAAACAAAGGTTACTGCTTCACGAACCGGGCTGTCCGCTCCTTCCCGTCCACATTTACCCGAAAGAAATAAGTGCCTGCGGGCAGTTTATCGGTCGGGTAATCGAGGCGGGTTTGCCCTGCGTGGAATTGCAGGTCTCCGCTGGCATAAAGCGGTTGGCCGAGCAGGTTCAGCAGTTCCCAATGGCCACGTGCCGATTCTTCAAGCCCGAAATCCACGGAGACGAGGTTGCCCACGGGGTTCGGGTAGAGCTTGAAATTGGAAAGCAACGGTTCATCCACGCTGGAGAACGGCTCGCCCACGATTTGGAACCAGAAATTGCCCGGCAGGTTGGACAAGATGCGGCTCGAAATGCGCACATAAAACTCCGTTGGCGTGCCCGGGAAGCCCGTGAGCGGGTAAATCGGGTTCGTAGATGACGCTTCATCGGTGCGGAAGCAGAACTTGGCAGCGGAGGTGTCGGCATTGCCGCAGTCGGCAAAAAGGTCAATGATGTAGTCGGCATCGCCGGGGTCTTGGATGCTGAAACGGAGTTCGAGATTGGTGTTGTTGCCGGAATTGAACTTGTACCAAACGTCCCAGAACTCGCCTGTTGGGCGGCAGGTTGGCTGCGCCACAGAATCTGTGTAAGTGGCGGTTTGGTTGTTGCCCGTAAAAATCACGTCAAATTCATCCGCCTGCTGCGCCGTAATGACGTAAGCTTCCGAGGCGTTTGCACAAAGGTCGTTGGCGGGTGGCTCGTAGAGGTCGGCTTTTTTGAAGGTAAAATAGCCGCTGCCAGCATCTCCGGCTGACCAACCACCCATCGAAATGTAATAAACCCCGCCCTGCACGACCGCAAACCTGTCGTGCGAAGTGTAATCGGGGCAAGCGATGAAGTCTTCGTCGAGGCCATCGTCGGAGCAGCCGACCAGCAGGTCGGTGGAGGGGATGCAGCTAGCCCCGGGGCCGTACACCGAGAAACGGCTGTCGAAACTGACCGAGCCGCAGGTGGAGACGTCGAGGCCGCCGGTGAAGGTAGCCGTCCATTTGTACCAGACGTTGTTGTGGTCGTATTGCTCATTGTTGGTCCCGAAGCAGTCTTGCCCGATGTGCTGGGGGCCGTCGTTGGTGGCATCCACATTGGAGAAAACGACGGTGATGGAGTCGTCCATGTCCATGAAAAGCTCAATGGCATTTTCGCAGTTGTCGTTGGGTGGGCCATTGAAAATGTATTCTTCAATAATGAACGTGCCGCTGCCAGACTCGCCCGGCGCACCGTCGCCGTAGCCGCCCAAACGGAGCAGGTAGGTAGAACCAGCGGTGACTGGGAACACGATTTGCGAAGTGGAACTGGCGCAGCCGCCACCGTCCTCATTGCAGGCGAGCACCTGGCCGTCTTCCACCGGACAGGTCACACCGGGGTCGTACACGATGATTTTAGTGTCGAAATTGGCAGTGCCGCAGGTACTGTAAATGGCGTACCCAGACCAGTTGGGCGTGAAGCTGTACCAGACGTCGTTGTAGGTTACGGTTCCTGTGCTACCCGAAGAAACGCAGTCTGTGGCGTGGTCAGGCCCGTCGGTAGTGGCATCAACTGTAGTGAAATTGTACATGCCAGCAGCTGGCAGCACTTGGGCATCGGCGCAGTTGTCGTTGGCGGGTTGCGCCAAGGCAAATGTTGCGAAGCAGAGCATGAAAAGAAAGGTTGAAAGTAAATGTTTGAACATAGCTGTGTATTGAGTTGGTGAATAAATTCTGTAAATGGCGAAAGTACGGCATCAAATATTTGATTTCCACAAAAAACCATTCACTTGTTCCAAAAAAAGCCAAAAAGCCAATTCACACCATTACATCAGTCAAATTTCCTTGTGAAATTCGCCCACCAAGTGCCGTTTTGGCCAAGTGGCCCAACCCCCGACATGCGTTAGTATTCCAAGATAAATTTCGACAAGTTCTGCCCTTGGTCCAGGCCCAGTTTTTTGCGCAAGCGGTAACGGGCGATTTCCACGCCCCGGAGGGAAATGCTCATGAGGTTGGATATTTCCTTGGTGCTGAGGTTGAGCCGCAGCAGGGCGCAGAGTTTTTGCTCATTGGGGGTCAGTTCTTGAAACTGCTCCCGCAGGCGGTTCAGGAAGTCGCCGTGCACTTGGTCGAAGTGGTACTCAAACTGTTTCCAGTCTTCTTGCAGGCGCAGGGTCGTGTCTATTTCCCGCTCGATTTTCTCCAAGGCCTGCTTGGTCTCGATGCTTTTGCCCTTTCGCTTCACCTCTTTAAGTTCTTGCTTGATGGTTTCCATGAACTCGTTTTTCACGACGAGGTTCATGGTGGAGGCGGCCAGCAGGTTGTTGAGGTGGCGCAGCTCGTTTTTCATATTGTTTTCGGCTATCAGCCGCACGGCCTGCTCTTTTTGCCGCTCTATTTCTATCAATTCTTGCTGTTTTTTCAGGAGTTCCCGCTGCTTCGCATCCTCCACGGCCATCGCCTTCAGGTTGTAGCGGTGCTTTTGTAGCCTGGACACCAACAACAGCGACAATACACCGAGTGCCACGTATAAAATGCGGGCCAACAGGCTCCGGTGGAACGGCGGTTTTACTTTCAGCAAAATGGGCTGGCTGGTAATTATTTGCCCCAAGTAGTTTTTCGTTTGCACAATGAACTCGTACTCCCCCTCTTTCAGGTTGGTGTACTCCTTCGCCGTGGCGTATGTCCATTCCCCGAAGTCCTCGTCGAAACCCTTGAGGTAGTACCGGAACTGCTGGTTGTCCACTTCGTTGAACTGAAACGCCTCCACCTCGAACTGCAAAACTTTGGCCCGGTACGAAACGGTCAACTCCACGGGGCTATCCAGCTTTGCTTCAAAGGGTTTTCTTTGGTACAAAATACTGTCCTCCGCCACATTGACCACTTTGCTGACAATCAGCGGTTTGTCCGCCGCCAAACGGTTCTCCAGTTCGGGCCGGTACTGGATGAAGCCCTCATTGGCATTGAACATGACGCCATCGCCCGTATGCACCGAAACGTTCAGCAAATCATTGTTGAAAGAATAGCGCAACTGGAACAGGGACGACGGCACGAAGGCATAGTTCCCGGCGCTGATTTGCTTGAAAAACCCAGCGATGTCCTCCGTGTAAACATGGACGTTTTTGTGGTTGTCCTGCACCAGCAAATAGACTTGCTGTTCCCCAATCACCGCTGAAAAAGCTTCTGATTTCACAATTCGGTTGGTCGTCTGGTCAAGCTTGAACACCCCTTTTGGCGTGCCCAGGTAAAGCTCGTTGTCAATCCGGCTCAAAATGAGCTGTTCGTCCACGGGAAGGCCCTGCCCGGCTGCGATTTTGCTGACCTTGGCCGAGGTCAAATCCGGCGACAGGGATAGTTGGTACAAGCCTTTGTAAAACTGCCCGACCCAGACCTTCCCTGCCCTGTCTTCCTCGAAAAAACGGCTCGACTCCTCGAAGCCACTGATTTTGCCGACCGCCTGCAACTCCATTTGCTGGTTCATGCGGAAGAGGTACAAGCCCGAATAGGTGCCGCCGATGGCAAATTCCGGGTTTGACTGCAACTGCTTCACTTGCCACAATCCATGCGTGGTTGCTATCCGCTTCGCAATGCCGTTTGCCAACAAGAGTAGCCCAGTGTGGTGCCCGGCGTAGAGTTTCCCGGCGATGTTTTGCATGCTGTAGGCAGGGCCTTCTGTCCCTTTGATGAACTGGCTTTGGGCTGCATTTTTCGCCAAAAAATAGATGCCGTTGGAGGTCGTGTAGTAGTTGCCTTCGTCCATTTTGTACGCTTCGTAGCCACTTCCCTGAATATTGATTTCTTGGTTGATGAAGCGCATGGAGGAGTTGATTTCAATGAGCGCAATCCCGTTTTGCATGCCCACCCAAAGGTTGCCGGAGTAGTCCTGAAACGACCGCAGGCAGGCATTTGACAAGAGGCCATCTTGGGTCGAGATGTTTTCGATGGACTGGGTTTGCAAATCGAACAGGAACAAGCCAGCGGTCTGGGTGGCAATCGCCAAGCGGCTGTCGGAGAGTTGGAGCACGTGGTTCACGTACTTGCCTTGCAGGGCCATGCCCAGCCCTTCGTATTTGCCCACGACCCCGAACGAGGTGGCGAATTCGATTTTACCAGAATTATAGACCACGAGGTACCCGCCGTCCTGCGAGATGACCCCGGCAATGGTCTCGTTGCTCGAATTGCGCAGGTAGGCTGGCGCAACGAGTTCCCGCTCCTTTATTTCTAGCAGTTGGCCTTGCCTGCTTTGGGCAAACAGTTTCCCATTGGACTGAAACGTGCGGTTGAAGCCGTCTTTGTGCGAAAGCACGGAAATGGACTGGCCATCATAGACGTAAATCCCTTGAAAAGTGCAGAAATAGACCTTAGCGTTCAGAAGGAAAACATCCCAAACTTCATCAAAACCAGGAGAGGGCTGCGGGATTTTGTCCACGAGCGACACCATGTTCCAATCTTCGTTGAAATAGCCAAAATCCCCTTGCGAACCAAAATACAAGCGGCCCGCTTTTTCGTCAAAAGCCAGTGAACGCTGCTTCTTACCTGTCTTGATAGCATGACGCTCCCACGCTTTTCCATTGTAGGAAAGCACCCCCAGGTTGTTTGCCACAAACAAGCTCATGTCCCTGTTCTGGGCAAAGTCAATGTTCTGAATCCCCGCTTTGTAGTCGGAAGGCATGAAGTTTTGAACGGGGTATTTACCTGAAAAAGCCCAGCAGGGCAAGCCCGTCAAAATGGCAAGCAGCAGACATAAAATGTACTTTGTGTTGGGCACAAAACAATCGCTGTGAAAGTAGCTAAATGACATAAATTATTAATAATCAACAAATTAGAAAGGTGAAAATACAATTTTGTAGTAATCAAAAAAATCTTTGATGAAATATTTGATGGGGTCTTATTTTTCTTTCCTCTTGTTTTAAGGAATTACATTTGACCCAATCGCAAGCATTTGGCTTTAAACTCCTATCTAAGCAATCATTGCGCAGCTTGTCCGTAGTAATCGCATCACTTTAGTTTTTTCAAAACCAAGTGATTTTGGCTAAATAAATGGTAAACATGAAAAAAGCAGTACAAACACTGGTTCTAACCTTTCTCGCCATTTCGGCCATGTCCCAGGCTGAAAAAGTTTCCGTCGTCAACAACCAAGATGGGATGAAACTGGTCGTCAACGGTAGGGACTTTTTCGTCAACGGCATGAACTGGGACTACTTCCCAATCGGCACCAATTTCACGTACAGCCTCTGGAAGCAGCCCGACGACATCATCCGGGCAGCCCTCGACTCCGAAATGCCCATGCTTAGGAACATGGGCGTGAATGTGGTGCGGCAGTACACCGGCGTGCCCGCCCGATGGATTCAGTACATTTATGAAAAATACGGCATCTACACCATGCTCAACCACTCCTTCGGGCGCTATGGCCTGACCTTGGGCGGCGCATGGGTAGGCAACACGGAATACGCCGACCCCCGCACACGGGACTTGCTGATGTCGGAAGTGAAAGCATGTTACTTTTCATAGATTACACAACGAACAGACACAATTTGGTCCTTAAAACACGTTCTTCCCTTATCATTAACCCATTCTTTGCTATCGGCGACAGAGTATGCCACAACTACGTCAGCAACGATAACATTGAGCGATGATCAATTAACATACGGTATGACGTCATAGCACCTAACGATGTCGCG
>JALOMF010000220.1 GCA_025455635.1 Saprospiraceae bacterium
AAATAAAAATAAAAAATGACAAAGCTGAATTGCTTATTTTGGATTATTATTCTATGATTTCAGAATATTGCAGTATTTAAGTTTGTGTTTTGATTTGTTTCAGATTTTGTAAAAAATAAATTACAAAAGCCACGAACGCGTTAGCGCCGTGGCTTCTGAAAAAAGTCAAATAATTGTGGGTCAAATGCCGATGTACTTCGATTTGCTTACCGCAACAGTGTCACATCGCCCTTTTTGGTGTATTGCCTGCCGCTTCCGCCGGTCACTTGGTAGATGACCCGGTAGATGTACACATCCGATGGCGCCTCTTCGTCCTTTTGTTTGCCGTCCCAGCCGTCGGGGCCGTTCTCGTTCTCGTAAACCAGCTGGCCCCAGCGGTTCCAGATATTGAACTCGACGATAGTGAGCGGTATGCGGGAGACCACGAGGAAGGAGTCGTTCATTTGGTCGCCGTTCGGCGAGAAGGCGTTCGGGATGCCGATGGGGATGTTGTTGACCCTTGCGTTGCCGTCCTTCTCAGCGCTGCAGCCCGCTTCGCTGACGATTTCCAACCTGACGGGCACGTCTTCAAACCTGACATCGTCTAGCCCGAACAGCTCTTGGGCGTTCAGCACCTCCGAGACGGTGTCGTTGGTGGTGGAGACGAGGTCGTCGCCGATGTACCAGTTGTAGGTGGCACCGGGTATGTTCGATGGGGTGGTGTAGGCGATGAGCACGAACGCTTCCCCTTCGTAGATGATGGAATCGTTGAGGGTTGCCTCGACCGCTACCACGGAGTCAATGCGGAATGCCTGATTGACAAATATGGTGACGGAGTCAATGTCCATGCAGCCTGCTGCATCTGTGCCCTTCAGTGTATAGGTGTTTTCTTCGCAATTGGTGACCGTCACTTCGGCGCCATCGAGTACTTCCCCATCGTTGTCCGTCCACTGGAAGTCAACGCCGGGCTTGGTGGCAGTGCCGATGAGCGTAACCGGGGCGCCAGCCTGCACCACGGTGTCGGCCCCAGCATCCACGGTGAACGCAAGGGACACATCCACGAAGACCGTGGCCGAGTTGTTGAAGCAGTTGTTGACGTCGGTGACGTCCACGGTATAGGTGGTGGCCACGTCTGGTGTCTCGGTAATGCTAGCCGTATTACCGACGATGTTGCCGTTCTCGTCCCGCCATGTATATTCATAGTTGGGGCCGGATGGTACGATGACAGCGTTGAGAGTGGCCGAAGAGCCGGGGCAAACGGTCGGCGGGGTGGCCACAGTGACGGTAAAATCAGTGGCGATGGTGACGGTAAGCTGGTCGGTGGAAACGCAGTCGCCGATGGTTGCAGTGACGGTGTAGGTGGTGGCCTGCGTCGGGTTAACCGTCGGCGTGGCGATATCGGGCACGTCGCTGCCGTCGGAGGCGGTCCAGACGTAGGTTGCCTGCGGGTTGTTGACACTGTTCAGGATGACAGGTGCCCCGGGGCACGAGAACTGGTCGGTGAGGTCGAAGACGGGGCCTGACGGCACAAACAGGGTGGCGGAGGCCCCAACGGGGCAGCCCTCGAACGCTGCCTGCACGTTGTAGGTGATGGTGGCACCTGGCGTGGCGGTTGGGTTGGGGCAGTCTGTGCAGCTGAGGTCGTTGGCGGGGTCCCAGCTGAATTCCGTCAGCCCTGCTGGGCCGATGACGACGAGGTTTACCGCTTCGCCCGGACAGATGGTGTCCAAGGCGGGTTCAATGCTAATTAGCACAACAGGGATTACCGTTATGGTTGCCGAATCAACACTTGTGCAAAACCCATTCGCAGCGGTTCGGAAGTAGGTGGTTGTTTGAAGCGGCTGCGCTACCATGTTGTAGAAGGAATCCGGTGTCAACTGCCCATCACCGGGTGTCCACAAAAACTCGATTTGCCCAAAATCTCCTGGCTCATACACGGGTGAGGTAAGCAACACGGTTTCACCTAGGCAAATCATGGTGTCGGCAGGCATGATGTCCATATCCCAAGGCAGGGAATCCACACCTATATATACGGTGTCGAACCTGGTACAGCCCAGGTTGCTGGCGCTGGCGATATAGGACGTTGCAGTGCTTGGGGTGGCGATGACATTTGGGCCGGTTGTCGTATTCAGCGTATTGTTGTTCGGAGTCCATGTAATCACAGTTGAACTTGGCGAAGATGTTGCCGAAATAGGCACGCTGACGCCCTTGCAAATCGGGATGGTATCTGCGGAAAGGATATTGACCTCGATGGGAGTGACGCTGATATTGACCGTTTCTTGCACGGCACAGCCAAACCTGGTGGCGGTCAACGTGTAGCTGGTAGTTTGATTTGGCGTGGCAGTGGGGTTGGCGATGTTTGCATCGCTCAAGCCAGTGCCCGGTGTCCAATTATAGGTTACTCCTGATTCAGGCACGGTGTTTCCCATCAAAATTGATTCTCCTTGGCAAATGGTCGTAGAACTGATGGCATCAATTATGGGTAAATTTGAAACAACGACCGTGACACTGTCGAAGGAAGGCAGTGGGCAAGCTGTATTTGTGGCTAGCAAATAATAGGTGGTAGTTGTACTTGGCGTTACGGAAGGGTTGGAAGCGGTTGAGCTGAATCCAGTTGGCACCGACGACCAAACGTAGCTAACTCCCTGGGTAGCTGCTCCCCCCAAATTCACTGCATCGCCTACACAAATGCTCTGGTTCGGGCTGATTTGGTAGCTTGGTGCTCCAGCCGCCAGCACGGTCAAGGTCATCTGGTCGCTGAACGAACAACTTGGCCCAGTCACGGTGACGGTAAATGTGAAGGTTCCAGCTTGGGTTGCTGTCACCAGCGGGTTTGGGCAATCGTTGCAACTAAGGAATCCGGCTGGGCCAGTCCAGGCATAATCAATGTCGTTGAAACTCGCACCTGCCACAATCTGAACCTCTTCATTCAGGCAAACCGTGAGGTCTGGCCCAGCATTTACCTGCAATAAACCGACTTCAACTTCGAGTGTGTCAGTATTGCAAACACTGTTGATGGATACGTTGTAAACAGTTGATTGTGAAACAGTTGCAATTGGGTTTGGGCAATATTCGCAGCTCAAGCCTGTGGACGGGAACCACTGGTACGCCTCGCCACCTGTTGCCAGCAGTTGTGCGGCCTCACCGGGACAAATGGCGGTGTCCTGTGTTACCATGAAACTCAGCGTGCCTTCATCCAATACACCTGTCGTGGTGTTGCCGAAGTCAATCGAAATGGCACCGCTCTGGATAACGCCTGCAAAATCATTTATCAACACTAAATAATACTCTCCTTGCTGCACGGGAATCGTTGACACAAAATCATCACCAACCGCTGTTTCACAAACATCGGTTACCGCTAAACCTGTAGTCGGATGAACGTCGGCCAAGCCAGTAGCATCTGGCCCTGCTGCGTAGCTGCTGCGTGTGGGTTGGTTGTTTTCAGCATAATCGCAAATTTCCTCCAGACTTGTTACCGGCCCCCAAACCTGAAAATCAATGTCAGAAGCTTCGTCGGGGTCGGCAGCTTGCATCACAAAGCCAAAATTGCCGTCTTCCTGCGCTTGGAACAAAAAGAAGGTGAAATTGGGTGGGTTGAAGAAACCCCAACATCCGTCGTTCACACCATCCACCAAAAAACTTGCGTCACCTACCCCAGGCGCTACACTGACGATGGCAGGCAGTTCGCCGCAGCCGTTCAACGAAAGGGCATCATCGCAAAATGCAGCCGATGGTAACACAACTGGGCATGTGACTTCCGTAACCTCGATATTGAAAGGGGTACAAGATGTGGCATTATCAACGACAATGTAGTAGGTGCCGGGGTTTTCAAGAAAAACACCGTTGATGCTGGGGTTTGCTTCGCCCGTACCACCACCGTCCACTGCGATGCATTGCGTAGCCAAGTTAGGGCAAGCATCGAAAATGCCCACGCCCGTGCCATTGTTCGTGCCCGTCAGGTTTACCGCAATGCACTCGTCGCCCGGTGAAGTGTAGGTAAAAATTACATCCTCCCCGTTCAGCCAGCCATCGTTGGCACAGGGGCTTGTGCTGACTGCGTTGGCGGCGTTGCAGGTGGTCATGTCGAGGTTGGTGTAGGGCAAATTTGCGATGACCGTTGGGTTGTCGCAAGTGCTAGGTGGCGGCACGGTGCAGGTGTCGGGTGAGCATTGCCAAGTCAGCTCGAAGCCACTGTCCACCGCCGAACCATCTGACGTGAACTGGAAAGTGACGCACTGGCCATAAACTTGGAGTTGTACGTTTCCGCCGGTCCCTGAAAAGTTGCTCAACATGGGGTCATTGGTGTCGTCACCGATGAAAAAAGTCAGCTCATCAAAATTGGTTTCAGTGGCAAATGACTGTACATCAATAAATAGGCATTGGGTGAAATCTTGGGGACATACCGTGAAGGTAAAGTTTTCATTGTTTGCATAGTCGCCTGTTGGCCCGCCCGAATCGTATAAAGTACCAGCACAAACCGAGGCCCCAGCTGCATCCCCCATGTTGAAAACAGGTTCGTATTCTTTCACGCAAAGCACAAAATCCCCCCAATTTGGCGAAGCCGAAGCCGACCAATCGCTGATACGGAGATAAATCGGAAGCCCCGGGGTCATGCCAATCAAATCCACTTCAACGAAATCTTCGCCGAGGGCAGAGGTGGCACAATACAATTCCGCCAATTCGTCCAAACTGCAATCGCCCCGATAGACAGCGACCTGGGGTTGTTGCATCGTTCCGTTCGGCCCACCTGTGATACCCGTAACTTCGACGGTGAAATCAACGATGCTGCCATCTGGCGGCACCGTGAATTGGAACCAAACATCACGGTCAACAATGCCACCCGTAAAGCAACTCGGAAGGTTGTCGAGCGGCGATGAGAATACCACTGATTGAGTGGCACCTACGTTATCGAAAGTATCAAGTACCGGGCAAATGGGGGCAACGCCCAAGTCAACAATGCCTGAACAATCGTCGTTGGCAGGTTGGGCAAAGAGCGCTGTGAACGAGAACAGTGTGAGGAAGAGGGCAAAGGATTTTTTCATGCTTGTTTTTCATGTTTTGTGGTGCGCAATCTTGAGGCCCATCGAGGTGGGTTCGGGCTGCACATAATGGCCAAAATTAGACAGTTAATCGAGAATTCCCGGCAAGGCAATCAAAAATTTGCCGTTTGATGGACATTCACAATCTTTGACGCTTGCAGATGATATCAAAACTGAGTTTACCTATGTTTTTTGTGCTTTCCAAACTACTTTTTTTCATTATCCAACCAATCAATTGGTTGGCGGCAATGCTGCTTATTTCTATTTTTTCTAAAAAGCCGCTTCGCAAGAAAAAGGCGCTCATTGCCGCAGCCATCCTGCTGTTTTTTTTTACCAATCGCTTGGTTTTCAACCAGTTCGCTAAAGCTTGGGAACTTGACACCATCACCGCCGACCAAATCCAGCAGCCTTACGACATCGGAATATTGCTCGGCGGCTACTCCAATTACAATATCCGGCCCAACCACGACCGGTTCAACGTAAATGCCCGGGGCAATCGCTTTCTGAACACTTACGAGCTGTACAGGACGGGAAAAATCAGGAAAATACTGCTGACAGGCGGCTCAGGTGACTTGCAGCAAGACGTGCCGAGCGAAGGCGAGGAGATGAAGAAATTCTTGCTCCGATTGGGAGTGCCAGCCGAGGATATCATCGTGGAGGGCAAATCTCGCAACACTTGGGAAAATGCCATTTTTACAAAAAGCATTTTGGAGGAGCAATATCCCAACGCCAATTACTTGCTCATCACCTCCGCTTGGCACATGCGACGGTCTATCGGCTGTTTCAAAAAAGCTGGGGTGCGTTTCACGCCTTTCAGCGTTGATTTCATCTCCGAAGTGGACCGCTTTAGCCCCGAAAACGCCATCATTCCTGACCGGGCTGGGTTTTATTTTTGGGAAATGCTCATCAAAGAATGGGTGGGCACAGTAGCTTATAAAATGAAGGGGTACAATTGAAGGTGAGGTGACAACTTTTCGCCCCCCAACCCCTAACCCAAAGTAGAAATTAAACGGCGAAAAGGTGTCATCTCACAAGGCACTCTCGGTTTGAGATGACACCTTTTCCCTCAAAATTCATCGTAAATTGGAAATGTCTGCTGGGGAAAAGTTGTCACCTCAAGCCCTGTTTTCCACGATTTTCAAGAACAGGAACGACGCCATTTTCCTTGCAATCATCTTCGCCCGCTCCGCCGTTTCGCCCTGGAAATGCTCATCAACCGTCTCCAACCAAAGGTTAATCCAGTGACCGAAGTGGTTCATGGTCAGGGAGTTGTGTAGTCTTTCGTCCAGCAGGTTGTGGGCGATTTTCGGGTCGCCGTGGTACTTGGTTTTTACGAAGAAAAACAAATTGCCCTCCCAAAAATCGGTCAGCTTCTCCAGGTGCGGCTCCCAATCGTGGATGGCCCCGTTGAAGATGGGGCCGAGCATTTCGTCGTGCCGGATTTTAGCATAAAACGAACGGACTAGGTGGGAAACATCAGTCCTCGTTTCAATCAGGTTACGTGCCGCCTTAATTTCCATGAATGTTAAAATTGCTCAATTTCCTTATACAAAGCCACCATCGGCAAGCCCATGATATTCGAGTTTGTCCCTTCGATTTTCAGCACCTTGCACAGCCCAATCCACTCCTGAACAGCGTAGGCTCCCGCCTTGTCGTAGGGTTGGTAAGTCTCCACATAGTAATGGATTTCCTCGTCCGTCAGCGAGTCCATGTGAACGAAAGCGACTTCGTTGAACACCCGTTTTTTTGTTTTTGACAACAGGCAAACGCCCGTCATCACCCGGTGAACCCTGCCGGAAAGCTCCCTCAAAATCCGCACAGCATCCTGATAATCAACGGGCTTGCCATAGATTTTGTCATCCAAAATTACCACGCAATCGGAGGCAATCAGCACCTCGTCGTCGCTGTCTAGAAAGT
>JALOMF010000221.1 GCA_025455635.1 Saprospiraceae bacterium
CGGTGAGTGCGTAGGGGCCGGGCTGACCGACCATCGGGTTGGGCACGGAGGCCGAGTAGCTGCCGGGGCCGTCCCAGTGGTAATCAAAAACACCGCTGCCATCAGCTGCCAAACCGTTGAGCATCAAGGAGTTAACTACGCAGGTGAGTGTATCCGGCTCCAGTATTTGCGCAGCAGGCTGTCGGTAAAAAACAACAGGCTGGCCCGGCCCGAACTGGAAGCAGGCGGCGGTCATGTCCACCGTACCGCCGAGGTCAGGCCCGACGGCTGGCGAGATGTGGTAGGTTTGCCCGAAGCTCATGGCGCCCGGCACGAAGCCGAAGGTGCCCGTCGTGTTCATGCCCACGATATTGCCCAGCGAGGTAATGGTGCCGCTGTGGAGGATGAACACGTGCAGGTCGCCCGTGCCAGCCACGGCGTCGTTGTTGAACTCGACGCTGACCATTTCGCCCTCACAGCCGTAGAGCGTGATGAGTTGGGCAGTGCCGGGGTCGTTGATGCAGGCGCAGTCGAACACGCCAGCGATGTTCACTTGTTGCGGAGCGCAAGAAGCGGCATCGGTGACGGTGAAGGCGTAGGGCTGGCCGGACGGGATGAGGCCGGATTGGTAGAAATTACCACTGACGGGATTGCCGTTCACGGCGTAAGGCGGCGTGCCGTCAACGATAGGGAACCCCACCGAGTAGTACTGGCTGCTGGCATCGCAAATTTCCGTTTGAACGCCCACAAGCAATTGGTTTTCAATGATTTGCGCAAGCGTGAAAATATAAGTGTCGAGGCAATTGGTGGCAGGGTTGAGCAGTTGTTCGGTGTAGCTGCCGGGGTTGCAGTAGCTGTTGCCTTGCAGCGAGTAGCAGTCGCCGGGGCAGAGCTGGATGGTGCCTAGGTCATTCGTGACGCCTGTGCAGGGCTGGCAGGTATGCGAGCCTGCCACAAAAATCGGAAAGGATGAACCGCATATATTGTATTGTTCAACCAAGAAAGAAAAACTGTTCCCAGAAGGAATGGGCGCTGAGGTGAAAATTCCGTTTACGGGCATTCCATTTACCGTCACAACGAAGCCATTGGACGAACTGACCGAGAAACTGACCGTGTAGCTGCTACCGTCAGGGCTACAATCATAAGTCGGTGGGCCAACGAAAGGCGGCGAATCCAAGAACATTTCGATAGTGACCACGTGGGTGTTGATGCAGCCACAAGGCCCAATACTTTCAATTGTGAAAGTGCCGGGGGAGCAGAAGGTCTCGCCCATCGAAGTGATGCACTCACCGGGGCAAATCGCAAAGTACTCATTGGTGTTTTTTGGGAAACAAACCTTGATTTCCTTGGGCCGGATGGTGCAAGGTTCGGTAGCGGACAAAATGGTCGAACATTCGGCCACGCAGCTGTTCCAGCAAAGCACGGTGTCCAGTTCCACGGCAATGAACTCGACGGAGGTGGTGAAAATCAGCGAGTCGGCCCCAGCTTGGCTGAGTGGCGGGAAGGAGGGGTAAATGACGTTTGCGAAGCTGCCGATGCTGTCGTTGTCCACAAAAACAGCACCCCAGCCGTAGGGCGTCACGTGCCAGACCGTGTCGTAGCGCACGACGACCACGCAGGTGTCCATGAACGGGGCGCAAAACTGCTGCTCGGCAGGGCAGCCACTGACCAACTGGAGGTCTTGGCAAATGGCTGGCTCGAAGGTGAAGGCCACTGTAGCCCCACCACAAACTTCCTCCTGTGCAGGGTCAACCGTGACGACTTGACCGGGCGTGTTCACCGCTTGGTAAACGGCGCCCTCGCTGATGCCTAACGTGGAAAGCACTTGCCAGTCGCAGACGTCGCCAGCTAGGCCGTCCACCATCAGGTAGTAGGTTTCACCGGGGCTGAGGTTCGTGGCTTCCAGCGTGCCCGTGCCACCGCTGGCGATGGTGAAGCAGGCAGCTTGCGCTGCAAATATTTGACAATCAGTCGTTTGTAAAATAAAAAACTCCAAGCCGTTCGATGCAAGGCAGTTGCTCACGGCCAATTCGATTTGCACCTCGGTGGAGCAGGCATTGAATTTCAGCCATTGGTTGTTCTCCAAGGTGCAGGGGATGGTGGAAGCCAAGTTGCCCGGCAGGTCGGGGGTGTAGCCGCCGTTGGTGGAGCAGTAGCCGTTGAGGTAGCTGGCGCAAAACGGCGGTGCGGTGTGGCAGCTGTCGGCTGGCGCAACGGGCTGGTTGTGCTGTGGGCAGTTGCCTGGACAGGCTTCCACGAATACTTCTTGCATTTGCACATCGCAACCATTGGTGCACTGGAAGGTTGAGCCGTTGGTACCGAGCTGGTACGTTTGCCCACAAAAGAAAAAAGCATCGCCCTCGCACAAGGTCAGGGGTGGCAGCACTTGAACCGAAGGCTGATTGACCTGCACGAAAAAGGGCAGGATGCCAAGCGATGTTGGGCAATAGCCGCAATGGCAACCGCACTGGTCGTCAAACTCGGAAGTAACGGTGATTAAGCCCGAAACAGCATTGCTAAAGTCAATCGTCACCTCGTCAAAATTTGGCGAATTGTCAATGATGACTGCACCTTGCGGCAATGTCCAATTATAGAAAATGCAAAAATCATCGGGGGTAATATAAACGCCACCTGGGCAAGTACTCCCCCCTGTGTTTTCGCAAGAAGGCCCCAACACGGTATAGTTGGCTACATTTCCAAAAGGAGTGCCACATCCAACCACAGATGGCCCTTGAACATGGCCGGGCATCGCCGCCCCAAATACAGGTGTAGCGGTATCAACGCCGGACAATACCGAAACCTCATAATCGCAGGCATCCCCAATGAAACCATCAATCATAAGGTAATAGACATTGCCGGGCACGAGGTTGTCGGCGGTCAAAACACCTGTGGTAAAAGGGGTTATTTCTGTAAGGCAATTGGAAACAGCAACGAAATCTTGGCAGTCGCCCGACTCAAAAATAACCGCTTGCAGGCCATTGCCCATCGCACAGCCGTTGACTTGAATCAGCAGGTTGACGCTTGGGGTACAGGGCGAGAACCCAATCCATTGGTTGTTGTCAATCACGCTGTTTTGGCAAAAAAAAGCAAAGTTGGGCGGGATGGAAATCGTTGGGGAATTTAAAACCGTGGTGGCCTGAAGTCCATCCAAATCGGCCCCGCATAGTATGGGAGCAGTGGTGCAATCAAAGCTTGGCTCACAGTTTTGGCCCTTCGCCCCCAGCCAAAGGAAGCAAAACACAAGTGGGAGTAACGTTTTTTTCATAAGTGGATTTAGTGCTAACGCAGCACGACCTTTCCTTTGGCTACCGCACCATCAGGTGTTGCGATTTGGAAAAAATACATGCCCGAAGGCAGGCCGTCCCGCTGGAATTGGAATCTGTTTTTGTCAAAAATAGCTGACTTGACCTGCCGCCCATTCACATCGAACAGGCTGAAAACCAAGTGTGTAGATTGAATATTTTCCAACTCGAACAGGGCTGTTTCTTCAAATGGATTGGGATAAACCTTGATGGATGGCATTGCAGTATGGCCAGGCCGCAAGCCATTGACAGGGTCTATTTCTATAAAACTCACGCCGAGCGTATGGCGGGTCGTGTTCGTGATGATTGGGGCATTGAAGTCGAAGTAAATACCCGCCCGGTTTTCGATGAGGCTGCCAAGCGGGTTGTTGTCCCGTTGTTTCACCCTAAACTTCACGAAGCCGTGCGAGAGCGGCTCGTTCACGTTGCTGTCGGGCAGCATGATGTGGTCGAAGGTGAACCGCAGGATGCCGCTGCCGTACAGCTCAAAACGGTAGTCGTGGCTGCTGGCGCCCGGCTCGACGCTCGTGGGGTCGAGGAGCGGCGAGAGCGTGTCCCGGATGACGACGGTGAAGGCCGTGTCCGTGCCCGTGTTTTGGAACCGGATGAGGTACTCGATGTCGGTGCCTGGCTCGATGAGGTGCTGCTCTCCGTAGCCCGTTGGGAATCCCTGCTTGTCGTTGGGGTCGTAGGAGCCGATGTTCTCCCGGCAATCAATGTCCATGAAAGGGTCGGCGTCGTTGAGCGGGTAGTCCACCACGTAGCCGGTGCTGAACGGGTAGGTGCCACAGCCCTCCACGCTCACACTGGGCCTGCTGAGGCCAGGGTGGCCGGGGCTTTGGTCGGCTTCCATGCGGAGCGTACGTCCGTCGGCGAGGAAGGAGTAGGTTTTTTCATCGAAGGACTCCAACTGAAACTGCGTCTGGAAACCTATGATTACTTCCTCAATCACTATCAGTTCCAACGGCTCCGACATGTCGCCGATGCCGATATTTTTCACCTTGAAAAACACGGAGTCGCCCGCACAGCTTGCCTCCAGTTCAATGCTCGCCCCATCCCAGTTTGGGTCGGGCGAGAGGCAGAGCGAATCGGGGAAGATATGCGCCTCGGAGCAGTGCGTCTGCCCCAGCAGGGTCGAGTCGCAGTCCACCGTCACCCAGATTTTGAAGCTGCCTTCGGCAAACGGCGGCACCACGCCCACATCGAAGACGTACATATTGCCATTGTGGGCAATCCACGGGATGCTCGTGCTGTCCACCGTGAGCCAAGGGTCAAGGTCGAGCTGCACGGCAGCGGTGGCGGCGGGGATGGAGCCGAGGTTTCGATAGTTTACGGTGTAAACATTTTGAAAGCAACGGCGCAGCATCAGCGTGCTCAAATCTACCTCCATCGCCGGGCACAGCACCTGTGGGTGGATGGAAAAATTGACGCTGACCGTGTCGAAAACCCCAACGAGGACTACGCCCACGCTGTCTTGGCAGGCTTCCCAGACGGGGGAAGGATTGAGCAGGCGCACGTTGTAGGTGCCTGCCTCCACTGGCACGAAATAGTTGCCAGCAGTATCGGTGGTGCCGTAGTAGGTTTTTGCGCCAGCGATTTCAACGAGGTAATTGGGTACGGCTACGCCGAAATTGTCGGGGACGCAGTTGGCGTTGAGGTTGGAGTGGACGTTGCCCCGCACGAAATTGGAGAGGGAAACGCCCGTGGCATCGGTGCGGATGAGGTAGCCGTCACGGTCGCCAGCGCCGAAGCTGTTGGTGAAGCCCGCCACCACGAGGCCATCGTTGGGGGCCGTGCGCACCGAGCTGCCTGCATCGCCGGAGGTGCCGCCGTAGTGTGCCGACCAAGTCAGAAGGCCGTCGGGGGCCGTCTTCATCAGCAGGAGCTGGCGGTCGGAGTTGGTGCTGGAGCGGGCATCGCCAGCCAGCACGAACTGGCCAGTCCCAGCGGCTTCCTGCACCGAGCGGGCCGTCTCAAAGCCCGCTACTTCGTAGTTCTGCCACCAGATTTCATCGCCGTTGGGGTTGATTTTTGCCAAAAAAACATCCAGGCCCGTGCTGCTCCCAGCGTCACGTTGGCCCGTGAGGGCGAAGTGTCCGTCGGCAGTGGGCGTCATTGCGAAGCAAAGCTCGGCAGCCGAAGTGCCCAAGGTTTTTGACCAGATTTGGCTGCCCGTGGCATCGGTTTTAAGGAGTAAAACGTCGTAGTTGCCAGCGCCGCTGCTGTTGGTGTAGCCAGCCAGCAAGAGTTCGCCGCCGGGGGTTTGCGTGATGGAACGGCCTTCGTCGAAGAGGGCCCCGCCGTAGTTGCTCGACCAGAGGATATTGCCGTTCCCGTCTGTTTTCATTAGGAAAACCTCGCCGTTGGGAGCGCCCGGCACGGAGGGTTTGAGCAGGGAACCTACGATGGCAAAGCCGCCGTCGGCCAGTGCTGCCACCTGCCACCCCTGCACGGAGTCCTGCACCGAAAGTACGTTCCAAAGCTCATTCCCGAAGGCGTCGGTGCGGGTGAGGAAGGCCCGTGAGATGCCGTCGTTGATGGAGGTGCCGCCGATGACGTAGCCGCCGTTGCCGTCCTCGACGATGGACTTGGGAAACTCCTGTCGGTCGGCTTCACCGAAGACCCTCGACCATGTTTCGTTGCCGTCGGCATCGGTTTTCAGCAGGTAAATCTGGTGGTCAACAGGGCCTGCTTTTGTGGCCCCGACGGTGATGTAGCCGCCGTCAGGCGTAGTGCGCACGTCGGTGAGTTCGTCGGTGCCGGTGAAGCCAAAACTGCGCTCCCACCCCTGCGACATGCAAGGCACCTGCCAAAGCAGGCAAGTGGCCAAGGCCAAAAGGAAGTTGGTGAACGGCTTCAGCATATTTTTTTAGTTGAAAAGCGGTCGTTGTTGGGATTAAGTGGCTTTTCAGCGGGGCATTTTCAGGAATGGTTTTAAAAAGTGGCATCTCCAATCCAGCTTCTTGAGAAGAGGATGGAGACACCCCTGATAAAAGCCTGTTAGGTTGAAAAAATATTCTGGTGCTAATTTCCCTTTATTTTAAAACCGGGACAAATACAATAATTGTGGATTCTCGGATTTTTTATTTGCCTATTTTTGAGCAAATTTGATGCTTTGCGAAGTAGCAATGCTTGTCATTGTTACTTTTGTCTAAAAATTGTCATTTGGGCTGGCCCTGAATTTTCTCGAAAAAAAACCTCTTCCCGTTGCATAAAAATAAAGTCACCATCGTGCTAAAATCACTGTCGGCAGAGGAAATGCGTCAGTTGGACAAGTTTGTGCGGTCGCCTGTGCACAATCAGCACGACGAGGTGGTGAGGCTTTTCCAGTATTTGCGCAAGCAACTGAACAGCACGGGCAAGGGCTTGGACAAGGAGCGGGTGTTTGCACACCTGTACCCCGGCTTGGCGTTCAACATGCAGCAGTTGCACTACATCAGTTCTTACTTGCTGAAGGTTGTGGAAGATTTTCTGGCTTGGCACGAGTGGAAAAACAATCCTGAAGAGCAAGACATGTCATTGTTGAAAGCCTTGAGGAACCATAAATTGGACTCCGTGTTCGACCAATTGCATCAAATGTTGATCACTTATTTGATATGCTTCTCGTCTTTTTA
>JALOMF010000222.1 GCA_025455635.1 Saprospiraceae bacterium
GTCAACCCGCCGTTAAAACGGCGGGTTACAAGATGATAGATGTTCAACAAGACGTAGCCCCTAAGTTGACGACATTAAACTTTGAGTTACCTCCTAACTTCTGCCAAGCCCAAGCACCTGCCATCGCCTGCGATTCACCTGCCACACACCAAACCTGCCCTGCCGTTACCAAAAAATCACCTGCCTTAGCCTAAGATTCACCTGACATTGCCTACGATTGGGCTGACGCTGCCTGCGATTGCCCTGCCGTCGCCTAAGATTGCCCTGCCGTGGCCTGCGATTGGGCTGCCATACACTTCGACTGGCCTCCCTTGCACCCAATGAGGCTTGCCGTCGCCTCCTGCGGGCGTGGCCACCTGTTTTTTTCAAAAAAAACCAACAGCAGCGGGGGTTTTGGCATAATTTATGAAGAAAAAAATTATACGATATTGGGATGGGGCCTCGTGATTGTTAAATCAAGCAGTGCGTTCAACAACGGGCTGACGCTTTGCGGAAAAGCCGCAACCCTTGCCGGACCGCTCCTTTAAATCCACATCCATCCAATGGCATCGAAAACGACCAAAGACGCCAACGCAGCAGCCGCTGCCTCCACCACGGCGCCGAGCCTTCAAAGCACCTTAGCAGAAACCGTCAGACTGCCCTGCGCAAGGGAGTATTTCTTCCAGATGGCCCTCACGGCATGGGGCTATTGCCGGGCCGACCTCTCGCTGTTTTTCAATGTGAGCGACCGCTACCAAGACAAATTCGTTGAAGACCAGGTAGGGCTGATTGAAAGCGTAAAAACCCTGCCGGACGTGCAAGTGCGCCTTGCGGAAGCCACGGAGGCCAACGAAGCGCTGGCGGCCTGGCGGCAACAGGCGGGCAGCCTCTCCAAGCGCCTCGGCAATGCCATCAACTATGCCTTTGGGGGCACTACCAAACTGGAGGCGGAGCGCAAACTGGCTGGCCTTGACCAGTTCGGCTCGCCGAGCAGCGAGCCGTGGGGCAATGTGGACCGCTTCCTCACGAAGGCCAACACCTACCTGGACACCAAGCTGGAAGTGCTAATAACGGCCAAGGCGGCCAAAGCGGATTTGCGGACCCAGTTCACCGAAACGGCCATTGGGTTTTCGGCGGCCTGGGCCGATTTCATCGCCAAAGAAAAAGCCTTCATTGACGGCACCAAGACCCTGAACGACGGCCTGCGGGGCATCCTGAAGGAGCTGACCCCGATGCTGAACGATGGCAAGGTCATCTTCGAGTTCGACCCCGTGAACCGAAAGAAATTCACCGTGGCGGAATTGGTAAAAGAAGTGCGGGGCAAGCACCCGGCTGGCCTGGCGGGCTACACCTACAACGACCTCGGCAAGGGCATGGAAGGCGTGCTGGTGCAAGTGGAAGGCCAACCGGACAAGTCCGCCGTGACCGACAAGTCGGGCAAGTACCAACTGAGCTTGGCCAAGGGCAGCTTCAATTTCATCTTCACGGCAGCAGGCATGGAGACGCAAGTCGTTGCCCGCACGCTGCAAGCTGGCGTCACCAGCCGCCAAAACGTGACGCTGAAGCCCATGCCCGTGGCAGCGCCCGTGGTGGAAGCAGTGCCTACGGCAAACAAGGAAGCCGCCCCGCCCCCATCCATCAGCGAGCCTGTCGGCAATTACCCCCTTGCGAACGCCGTGGCAGAGATGCTGGAGAAGGCGAGCGTGAACGGGAAGGCGAATGGGGTGGCGGTGTGAGGATTAGACCGTGAACTGCGAATGGGGAGCGTGGCGGGGCTGCGTTCCCCATTTTTTTAGTAATGACGGTGTAGTTTCTCTAAACTAATGCTATCTTGGTCATGTACAGTGTTAAGTTTAGGTTTTACCTTCAATACAGTCCTTAAAATGTCCATTTTTCGATAATTGGCAGTGAATTTGCCGCACTTATAAAAAGACTTTTATGAAATACTATGCCGCTATTTTTCTCTACTTTTCTTGCGCATTCCTCCTCCATGCCCAAGGCTTTCAACTACAACTAAATACCAACTTGGACGACAATGCCCGACGAATCTTTGAAGCTCCTAGCGAAAATGGCTATTTTGTGATATATGACAGAGACAATGACGACCCCGAAAATAGAAAAATTGGGATAACCAAAATTGACCTTGTTGGAAATATCGTTTGGGAAAAACTTCATGATGCCAGTCATGGAGATTTGGAAATCATGGATATATTAATCGAAAGCGATGGAATACGAATTGCCTACCCACAATGGGATATTAATAGCAACGAAAAGGCGATTATCAACAATAAATATGATTACAATGGAGAATTGGCCGACATGAGCATATTTCCTTTGCCTTTGAATTCGTACGCAATCATTGTTAAATTACTACCTGACCATTCCGTGATATGTATTGCCGGTGATAACATAGAAGATGAATTGTTATTCTATAATATTTCTCAAACAGGCGAACTTATATGGGTTAAAGACTTTTCGGACGACTTTCCTTTCTCCTTCATTTGCAACGATGTTCAACCCACCTCCGACGGAGGTTTCGTGTTGCTATGCCAAGACTTTATAGCATCTGGAGACGCCTTTATGATAAAACTAAATAGCAGTGGGGATGTAATGTGGTCAAAAGATACCCAACTCAACTTTGGGTTTGACGCTTACACTTTGCCGTTCCCTGACGGTAGTACCTATTTTGCATGGGGTGAGATATACAATGGTATAGTAAATGAAACCCACACTGCAGGGGTGGCAAACGACGGCCAGTTGCTTTGGAGTGAAAACTTTGTGCCACATGCCAATTACGTAGAGCGTTTTGGTGTGATTCCGGGCGAAAACAATAGCCTATACATGACTGGTAATACATACATAGGAACCCAACGTAAGCAGTTCTTGCTACAACTTGGTAATGATGGTAATATCATTTGGGAAAGGCAATCTGCCGAAATGTTGTATTATTCGCCAGGCCAGCTCAAACGAGCCAATGACGGAGGTTTATATGTAGCTACAAAGCGAAGTGGTGACAGTAAACCTTTTGTACTTAAGACCGATAGTACAGGTGAGCCGCTTTGGGATTGGGTCGGCCCCCAATTAAACTATTATCAGCATATTGACGCAACACCAACTTCTGATGGTGGTCTCATTGTACTGGGGAATTGGGAAATTGGCTTTACTGGTTTGCATCAATGTTTTTTGGCAAAAATCAATGCCGATGGGTCTGTTTACACCAACCATATTACTGGTAAATTGGCTTTTGACGAAAGCCAGTCGTGCAGCTACGAAGATGGAGAGCTACCTTTGGGAGGCTGGAAGATAAAAGCCACGAGCCTTCAAAATACCTATGCCACTACCCTGCATGATGGCAGCTTCTGGTTGTCCACCAATGACGACTCTGTCCTGTTGAGCACCGTATTGCCTAATGCTTGTTGGACAAACTGCCCTGAACCAGTCTATGCTTTGTTTAGCACACCCTCTGATACCACCCATGTCGAACTCTTCGTTCAGGCCACAAAAAACTGCCCAACCTTGGAAGTAAGTGCCTCCGCCCCCTTCCTCCGCCGCTGTTTCAATAATACCTACACCATCCACTGTGAAAACACAGGCACCATCCCCTCCCAAAACACCCAACTAAAAGTCTATCTCGACCCTTTCTTTGAATACGTAAACGCTAGCGTACCCTTGGTATCTCAGAATGGCGTCGAGTATATTTTTGAAGTCGGCACCTTGGACGTTGGTGAAAGCTATACTTTCCACCTCTCGGTGACGGTCTCCTGCGACGCCGAACTCGGCCAAGAGCACTGCCTCTCCGTCATCGCCGTTGCCGACAATACTTGCCCAGAAATAGACAATTCCCTAGCCCGAACCCGTGAATGCCAGCCCAATATCGGCTCCTTCGACCCCAACGACAAACGGGCCTTTTCCGAAGGAAAGCTCATAGAGCGCTTCATCGCCGCCGACTCCCTCATCGAGTACCAAATCCGCTTCCAGAACACGGGCACGGACACGGCCTTCACGGTCGTCATCGCCGACACACTTTCCAGCCTGCTGGACATCGAAAGCATCCGAGCTGGCGCTTCCAGCCACGCCTACCGCATGGAATTGGCGCAGAACAATATCCTCAAATTCGTCTTCAACGACATCATGCTGCCGGACAGCAACGTGAACGAACCCGCCTCGAACGGCTTCGTGAAGTTCAGCATCCGCCACAAGCCCGGCCTCGTGCCCGGCGACGTGATACCGAACAAGGCCGCCATCTTCTTCGACTTCAACGAGGCAGTCATCACCAATAATTTGGAACTGGAAATCGAAGACCCGACCTCGGTTGGCCATGCCCGCCAGCCCATCGGCCAACGGGTACTGGTCTATCCGCAGCCCGCCCACGATGTGGTGGTCTTTGAGCGGCTCGACGAATCCCGCCACCAGTCCTGCCGCCTCCAAATCATGAACCTGCTCGGCCAAGTCATCTACGACCAGCCCATGTCCGGGGCCGTGCTGCGGGTGCAGGGCTTGCCCACGGGGCAGCATTTTTACCGCCTTCGGCAAAACGGGGAGACCCTTGCAGTTGGGAAATTGGTGGTGGCGAAATAAGCGCCCTCACGCCCGCTTCGAGCGCATCGCCCTCGTATGCTTCAAGTCGGGGTCAGCCGCCAGCCGCTGGTACTCCTCCGACCCGGCGGGGTAGATGGCCACCCGGCCTTCCGCATCGTGGTGGCTGCCCCAGGCGTAGCGCTTGCCCAGTGGCGAGGCCCGCAGGCAGGCTTGGCCTTTTGAGAAAAAAGCGGCCCGCTCGGCCTCGTTGTTGGGCAGGCCATTGCGCAGCGCATGAATGCTGAATAGCAAGTCGTCGGAAGTGTACTGGTAGGGGTGCTGCGCTATCAGCTCGAACTGGAGGTTGGCCACCGACTTGGCCTCGCCCTTCTGCGGCGGCACCTCTGCGGCGGCGAGGGGGCAGTCCTCGGCTATTTCGATGAAGGTATTGTAGTAGTTGGTGGTGTGCATGCGGCTGATTTTGGGTACAAATAAAAGGGGTTTAAAACTATACCAAGCCTTCAAATACTGCATCCACTTCCAGTGAAATCCCATTTGTGGGGTCGGTGAATTTGCCAGCAGCATAAGTGATGAACCGCTCGTCCGGCGTATAGATGCTCAACGTGCGGGCGGACGGGATGACGAGCCAAGCCGACTTTACGCCAGCGGGAAAGTAGTTTTCAAAGATTTTTTCCGTCAGTTCTTCAATCGTTTGGCTGGGCGATAGGATTTCGATGGTGGTGAGGGGTGCCTCCTTGACTTTAGTCACGTCCTTGGAAAGCGTCAGTACCTGTTTCCTGAAAATAGCCAAATCAGGTACGGTAGGTCGCTTGGCGTTGGGCAAGTTCAAGTCCACTTCGGAAACGATGTTGAACAACTGGCCAAAATGAAGTCGTAGTGCAAATATTAGATTTGCTTGGATGTAGGAGTGGTTAATGCTTGGCATAGGTTTTCCTCTTTCTGTTTCGTAATCGGCTTCGACGACCGGAATATCTAAAGGGATTTCTTCTTTGTACATGGTGAGAAATTTTTACAAATTTATGAAAAGAATCCAATTCCTTCAACGCCTTGCTCCAACCAATTCACGGTTTCAACCTGCCCCTCTTGTGTTGGGTTAAGTTGACGATTCAACAGCCCCCCGCTAATTCCTGCCCTTCCCCTACCCGCCTTTTCATAATCTCCCCCATGTTCTCGTGCGCCCAGCGGGTCAGCCCCTCGATATGCGGAATCAGGCTCTCGCCAAGCGGCGTGATGGCGTACTCGACCCTCGGCGGCACTTCGGGGAAAACGGTACGGCTCACCAGCCCGTCGGTTTCGAGGGTACGCAGGGTGACGGTCAGCATTTTTTGGGAGATGTCGTCAATGGCCTTGTGCAGCTCGTTGAAGCGCATGGTGCCAGCCCTGCCTAGCAATTGGATGACGAGCAGCGACCATTTGTCGCCGAAGCGGGCCAGCACGTTGCGCACCGGGCAGCTCTCGTGGATACATTTCTCAGCACTATTTTCCTTCATAACGCTTTGATTATCAGTAATGATTACTTTAAGGTAAGTTAAGCACTTTGGGGTGCCCTCTTGTTTCGGGCGCACACCGAATTTAGCTTTGCCCCAACAAAAGTACGCTACGCACTTTTAGTAACTATTAAAACCTTTGATAAAATTTAGAACATGAGTCAAACATTGTTTACGCCCCTTCACAAGAACGGCGCAGATTTCAAGAACAGAATCGTGATGGCCCCCATGACCCGCTGCCGGGCCTTGGGCAACGTCCCCAACGATTTGATAGCGGAGTACTACGCCCAACGGGCCACTGCCGGGCTGATTGTCACGGAAGGCACCTCGCCTTCGCCCAACGGCTTGGGTTATGCCCGCATTCCCGGTATTTTCAGCGAAGAACAGGTGGAAGGCTGGAAAAAAACCACCGAGGCCGTCCACGAGAAAGGCAGCAAGATTTTCCTGCAAATCATGCACACGGGCCGGGTGTCGCACTCCGCCAACATGCCAGCAGGGGCTAGGATTTTCGCCCCATCCGCCATCTCCGCCGATGCCGATATGTGGACGGACGCACAGGGGATGCAGAAAACCGAAGTCCCCGAAGCCATGACAAATGCCGAGGTAAAAACCACCATCGAGGAGTACGTGCAGGCCGCCAAGAACGCCATTGCCGCTGGCTTCGACGGCGTGGAAATCCACTCCGCCAACGGCTACCTGCCCAACCAGTTCCTGAACCCTACTTCCAACCTCCGCACGGACGAATACGGCGGCAGCATCGAAAACCGCAGCCGCTTCGTACTGGAAATCACGCAGGGCATCGCCGACGCCATCGGCAAGGAGAAGACGGGCATCCGCTTCTCGCCCTACAACCCCTTCAACGGCATGGGCCCCGACCCCGA
>JALOMF010000223.1 GCA_025455635.1 Saprospiraceae bacterium
TATGTGAATGAAGGGGATGTGCTGTTCAATGTTTTGCCAGTGACCGATGAGGAAATTTATGTAGGCAAGGTTAGCCTGCAACTTGCCAAAAGCAGCAAGGTTGACTCAGGTCAGGTCGTCAACATCAAATTTGAACGCTACGATTTCAGGGAACACGGGACGGTGAAGGCGAAGGTCAGCAAGGTTTATCCCGTTGTCAAGGAAAAAGCATTCTACGCCGAAATCGTGCTCGACAAAGGCTTGGTCACCAACCTCAACCGAAAATTGGTTTTCTACCAAAACATGGTCGGTAAGGCAGAAATCGTGACTGAGGACAAGTCCTTCATCGGCAAACTCTTTGAGAAATTGATTGGAGACTGACAGCTCATTTCACAAATCGCTGTTTTTCAGCCGTTTATAACTAAAATACAAAAACAAGGCTATATAAAAACTGGAAGCAAGTGCAGCTTCCATTGGCGTCAAGAGCATCCTGAACCCATGCTGTTTCAGCAAGTCATTCGCCATTTCTGCCACTGGCAGCGGCGCCAAATCCTCCATTGCGTTCAACGGATAGAGGCTCATGGTGATGTTTTTGAAGAAATAGAGGTGAACCACCCACCGCAGAATTGACTCAATCACCATCGAGTAGGCAAGGTACAGGAACAGCGCAATCCCTGTTTTTTTGGTCAAAAGCCCCACCAGCAGGCCAAAACTCATGTACCCCATGCTCATCAGCCAGAACCTCGGCACGTAATCAATGTTTTTAAACACCGTTGAAAAATAAAGGGAATCATCGCCGAGGTGAAACAGACCGATTACCAGCGCACATGTCGCATAGTAAACTGTGGCAACTGTGGCCACCACGGTCATGAATAGGAGCTTGCTTTTGAAAAAATCGGTTCGTTGCAGGCCTGCAATCACGTTCTGCCGGAGGGTTTTGTTGGAGTACTCATTGGTGACCATCAGCACTGCCATGAAACCCAAAACGAAGTAACCCATCCAATTGCCGAAGTAACCAAGCCACTCCCAGATGGTCGGGAACACGAAGAAATCCTTGGCAGGGTTGATGGGCGCACCTACGTCCAACTGCATTTTTTTACCAATAAACAAAGTGGCCGGCAGGAATATCAAATAGGCGGCCACCAGCAATTTGAACAAAATATAGTCCTTTTGCTTGAGCCATTCGAGTTTTAGAAGGTGCAACATATCAGCATTGAATTGAGGTGAAAAATATAGCATCACGATTACGTGCCAGCCGTGATTTCCAAAAATTCGGCTTCGAGGCTTTTCGGCTTCATCACCAAGTGACTGATAATCAGACCGTTGTCGAAAGCCAGCTTGTTCAGTTCGGCAGCGGTGAGTTCAGTGCCGACCTGAAGCTGTAGCATTTTGTCTTTCTCCGAAATTGATTTCACACCGGGAAAATTGGCCAGCACCTCACGCAGCCGAACAAGGTCGCCAGCACTGATGTCCACTTGGCGGTCGTTGCTTAAGATGGCCCCAACCTCGCCATTGGCAAGCAGTTTTCCCCGCTTGATGATGGCTACGTGGCTGCACACTTTTTCCACCTCATCGAGGATGTGGCTGGCCATGATGATGGTCTTTCCGTTGTTGGCAATTCGTTTGATGATTTCACGAACCTCGGCGATGCCTTGGGGGTCGAGGCCATTGGTGGGTTCGTCCAGTATCAGCACTTCGGGGTCACCGACGAGGGCCGCCGCAATGGCCAGCCGCTGTTTCATGCCAAAAGAAAAAGTGGAAAAAGCCGAATCACGACGGTGCGCAAGGTTCACTATTTCCAGAATCTGGTCAATACCGGGCGATGCCACCCGCTTGATATGGGCCGTGATTTCGAGGTTTTTCACGGGTGACAAATACGGGTAAAAATTAGGGGTTTCGAGCAGGGCACCGATGTGCATCCGCTCTTGGTCGCCGTACTTATCACCAAACCACGAAAATGACCCGCTGTCGGCACCCACGATGCCCAGCACCATGCTGAGTGTCGTCGTTTTCCCGCTGCCGTTTGGGCCTAGGATGCCGTACACACTGCCCGATTGGATTTCGAGATGGAGGTTGTTCACCGCCGTGATAGCGCCATAGCGCTTGGTCAAGCCTTGAATTTGAAGTACTTGCATGCTTAAAGTTGATTGTTGGCGAAAGGTAATGCAGATGCCCCCCCTGTCATTGTTTTTCTTCGACAAAATCCACTAATCTGTTGCCAGAAGCTGTTTTTGCTCATTGAAAGCTAATTTTTCTACCTTTGGCCAAAGTAAACCAACAATCATGTTCGACAAAATAAAACAGACCATCAACACCGCTGGAGAAAGCTTGAAAGAACAGGCGACCTCCATTAGCGAAGCGGCTAAAGAGAAATGGTTGAGCATTATTGAAACTTGGATTTCGACGCTTCCAAAATTGGAAGCTTATGGCCTAAAAACTACCTACTTCGGCATTTCCATGTCGCTGAACCCGGCCCTTGAAATAGAGCTGCAAAGCCAATCCAAGGCATTCCCGATAGGGCGGGTGGAAGCTATTTTGGCAGAAAACCCTGGCAGTTCACCCGTCAATATTGTTTTTACGGCGGTCAAAACCGCCATCAAACTACACGACACAGCTAGGATTGAAAAACTAGACCCAATGTCCGTGCGAATCATGGTCAGGCTTTCGCCAGAAGTAAAAGTCGGTTTTGGTGAGCATAAAATAGCCTGAGTCTCCCATGCAATCCAGCATTTAAAATAGAAGCATTTCAAGAACAAAAGCATGAAAATAGTAAAATTCCTAGCCTCCCTTGCCGCATTGTTGGGCCTAATTTATGCGCTCAACATGCCCATTACAGTCAACACTCCCCTACCCGACGACCCGACCAAGTTCAAGGAGTCGGTGATTCCACCAATTGGCCCATTCGTCAGTCCGTTTACGGGTTTTTGGCAAAATGCAGAATCGCTCGACGACTTTGTACCTTACAAAATCGAAGTGCCCGACATGAAGGGCAAGGTAAAAATCAGCTTCGATGAACGCATGGTGCCACATATTTTTGCGGAAAACCTAGAAGATGCGGCATTTGCGCAAGGCTACGTCACAGCCAAGTTCAGGCTCTTCCAGATGGACCTCGTCAGCAGGGCTGCGGGTGGCCGCCTTGCAGAAGTTGTTGGCAAAGACGGGCTCGAAAACGACCTCTTGAAACGTCGGCAAGGCATGGCCTACGGTGCTGAAAAAGCCGTGGCGAGTTGGAAGCAAAGCAAGGAGGCCACGGCGCTGCTCGATGCTTACAACGCCGGGGTCAACAAATACATAACTGACTTAAAACCAAAGGATTATCCCGTAGAATACAAGCTGATGGGCTTTAAGCCAGAGCCTTGGAACACGTACAAAACCGCCTTGGTGAAAAAGTACATGGACCAAACCCTGTGCTTTGGCGAGGACGACCTCGAAACCTCCAACGCACTCAAAATCTTGGGTGACGACCTATTCAAGAAACTTTTCCCTGAAATCAATCCTAAGCAATCCCCCGTCATACCCACTGGTACACCCTGGGATTTTTCGCCAGCAAAAAACAAGGAAAAACCGGCCATTCAGGAGGCCATCGGTTTAATCCACCATAAAGTTTACGAAAAAGAAAGGGGCATCGTGGGCAGCAACAACTGGGCAGTCGGTGGCGGCAAAACCCTATCGGGCAAGCCCATCCTCGCCAATGACCCTCACCTGAAGTTGACCCTGCCCTCGATTTGGTTCGAGCTGCAAATCCACACTCCCGAAACCAATTTCTACGGGGTTTCGGTACCCGGCATCCCGGGTGTGCTGATAGGCTTCAATGAACATGTGGCTTGGGGCGAGACCAATGTCGGCATTGATGTGATGGATTGGTACCAAATCTCTTGGACTGACCAAGCAAAAACCTCTTACCAGTACGATGGTAGTGTGAAAAAAGCGAAAATAGTCATTGATTCCTTCCGGGTACGTGGCCAAGCGCTTCCGGTCTATGACACTGTTCGCTGGACAGACTGGGGGCCGGTGGTATATGAGTCGAACAAGAGCGACTGGGCCGACCTGGCCATGCACTGGATTGGGCACGAGTCACCGAACTCGGAAGAGCTGCTCACTTTTGTTGGGCTTTACAAGAGCAAAAATTACGAGGATTACCGCAAGGCACTTGTAAACTACGACTACCCGGCCCAGAATTTTGTTTTTGCTGAAAAAAACGGGGACATCGCCATCACGGCCAACGGGCTTTTCCCGATTAAAAACAAGCAGCAAGGCCGCATGGTGCAGGATGGTTCAAGCTCCAAAAACGGTTGGGCGGGCTATGTGCCCAAGTCGCAGGTACCTGCCACCAAAAACCCCAAACGTGGATTTGTCGCTTCCGCAAACCAACACTCCACCGACCCCAGTTACCCGTTCTACTACAATAGCTCGCATTTTGACCACTTCCGTGGGCGCTACCTCAACCAGCGCCTCAACGAAATGGACAGCATCACTGCCGAGGACATGAAGCAGTTGCAAAACGACAATTTCAGTCTCCATGCCTCGGAGGGGCTAGTTGCCATGCTCAAGCAGTTGGACACGGCACAACTCAACACGGTGCAAAAATCGGTTTTGTCCAAGCTCCGCAACTGGGATTTTCGCTTCGACAAAGACAAGGTGGAACCCGTCATTTTTGTTACTTGGTGGGACAAATACTATGAAATGGCATTCGATGAGGTCATGGTCTGGAAGGACTCGGTGCCGATGCTGATGCCCGAAAAATGGCGGCTCATCGAGCTGACCGCAAATAGCCCAAGCGACCTGATTTTCGATGATAAAAAAACACCTGAACGGGAAACGGCCAAGCAAATCGCCACTTCGACGTTCCTTGCAACCACCAAGGAACTGGCCGACGACCTGCTCAAGCCCAATTTCAATTGGTCAGAATTCAGAAAAACAGACATCATGCACCTTGCCAGAATCCCGGCATTTTCGAAGTTCAACCTACCAGTTGGCGGCTACGGACAAGCCTTGAACGCCATATCTGGCGGCAATGGCCCATCATGGCGCATGGTGGTGGAGTTGGGGGACGAAATGAAGGCGTGGGGGTTATTCCCCGGTGGCCAATCAGGAAACCCCGGTAGTCCATTTTACACTACTGACCTAGACAAGTGGGTGAAGGGCGAGTACAACGAACTATTTTTTATGAAAAACGCTGAGGACAAGCGTCGGCCTACGCTGTTTTCCATCGAAATCAATTAATCAGAAACCAATAAACCATCCATTTGTCATGAAAAAATTTGGTATTCAAGCCTTGATAATTCTAATACTTGGCTCTATTGCACAGTACTTTTTGCCATTCTGGTCCATTGCAGTGGTAGCTGCGCTGGTGGGTTTTTTCTTCAAATACGAAAACAGCGCTGCCAGTTTTGCAGCGGGAACGGCGGCGGTGACCTTGCTCTGGAGCAGTTACGCTGGCTTTCTTACCTCGGCCAATGCAAGCCAACTGGCCAATCAGATTGGAAACTTGTTCCAAGTCGGGCCAGGCTACCTTGTACCAGCTACGGGGCTTATTGGCGGCTTGCTTGGTGGCTTTGGCGCTCAAACGGGCACTTTGCTGCGGAAGATTTTTGAAAAAGACGATAGCGTTAGCGCTTAACTTTCTTTCACTTTTTCAAAGCCGTACGGACAGTTCCTACAGCCGTTTTTACAGCAGTAGCCACGGTTGGCCAGGTACTTTTTTGTGAGCACGAAAAGACCGTTTTCCACCACGTAGTCAAGCCCCTCTACGAGTTTCACGGGCTGGTTCGGCTTTTTTATTGCTTCTTGCTTCATTGAATGGAACAAAAAAACCTGTTGTGATTATTTTCACAACAGGTTTTTTAATTGGCTGAAAATCAGGAGGTTAAGGCATTTTAAGCTTTTGCAAGTACCCAGCTTGGGTACTGCCTCTTCACATACTCGAACCCACCGAACAGCAAGCCCACATAAAGCACATCGCTCGCAAGTGTGTTCCAGTAAAAAGGTATGGCAGCTGTGTAGCAGGCCAGCAAGCCAGCCCCAGTTTTTGGGTACATCGGAATCCCGCTAATGCCAAGCCAAACATAGAAATTGGTGACTAGGAAAAACAGCAACGATGATGAAACAGCTGCCGCTGCAAGCCTAGGGGCAGTGATTTGCTTGAGCATCAATGTGCCGAGCAGCACGATGAGCAAAAAGGCAAAATAAACCTCCAAGTTCTCGAACCATGCAAAGCCATCGTAATATTTTGCAAAAAAGATATTGTCAATCAAGAGGTTGCTCAACCAAAGAAATACAACAGGAAGTACATAAGCCATGTACTTGCGGCTGAAGTAAGCTCCGCTGAAAAGGGCTATGCCACCGAGTGGCGAGAAGTTGAACAAACTAGAAGATATGGTCAGGGGAAGCAGGCGACTCATGGTCACCACCAACACGATTCCTGCCAAAACTCCCCAGCGCATTTTGTTTTTTTGATTCATCTTGTTATGTGATTTTAAAACGGCGACAAAAATAGGACTTTTATCAAAATTGAACGGATAAAGATGTAGGCAAGCATGATATTGCAAAGTGAGTACTATCCAAAACAATAAGACCCTCGGCGGGGAGCCGAGGGTCTTTAACCCAAACAAATAAACACAAAAACTACTTTTAAAGATGGCTCAAATGTAGAACCTTTTCATTTATCAACCAAAGGTTCAAGTATTTTTTTATGTAGAATTAAGAAATTTCTAATAAAAAAAAGCTGAAAATGGGATTCGTCAAGCGCTAAAGTTGATTTGAACATAAAAACTACACCAAATCGGAGTCGTTGTAGCGTTTAGAAACCTCTTTTAGCACCAGTTCGTCATCAAGGGGTTTTGCCGAGCGATTTTTCTTTTCAAGGCGCTCCAATTCTTTTTG
>JALOMF010000224.1 GCA_025455635.1 Saprospiraceae bacterium
CACCGGACAGGACACCTCGGTGGCACTGCTCGGCATGCCCGAGGAGGAAGACTGGATTTTCCTGGCGATGTGGAACGACAAGTCCTTCGTGCGCAACACCCTGATGTACGACCTGGCGAGAAAGGCCGGGCAGTGGGCGCCCAACACCCGCCACGTCGAGGTGCTGCTGAACGGCCAGTACGCTGGCATTTATGTTTTTTGTGAAAAAATAAAGCGGGACGGCGACCGGGTGGACGTTGCGAAGCTGACCCCAGACGACAACGAGCTGCCCAACCTCAGCGGCGGCTACATTTTCCGGCACGACTACGGCTGGGACTTCGCCACCGACAACTGGCGCCCGCAGAACTGCCCCGACCGCTTACTAAATTTCGAGTTCGACTACCCAAAGGCCGAGGAAATCACCCAGCCACAGATTGACTACTTGACCGGGTACATGGACGACATGGAGGAGGCGCTGTTTTCACCCAATTTTCGAGACCCCCAAGCGGGCTACCGGGCGTTTTTGGACATGGATTCTTGGGTGGACTACTTCCTGCTGAGCGAGCTTTCGGGCAATGTGGACGCCTACAAAAAATCCATGTACTACCACAAAGACCGGGACGGCCTGCTCAAGCTCGGCCCGATTTGGGACTTCGATTGGGCGCTGAAGTTCTTGGGGGAAAACAGCTTTCCCAACGGCAGCGGCTGGCTCTACACCATTGACCCTTGTACGCAGGACGTGCTTTACGTGCCTTATTTCAAGCGGTTGATGGAGGATAGTTTTTTCCAGCAGCTGGTATGCGCCCGCTGGCAAACATTGCGGGCCTCGCACTTGGCCAATGACCTGATTTTCAGCTACATAGACTCTGTGGCGCTCGTAGTGGACGAGGCCAAAGACCGCCACTTCGAGCGCTGGGAATGCCTCGGCTACGACAGTGGCGCTCCGGAATTGCCCCCCTACCCCACCACCTACGCCGGGGAGGTGGAAAAGTTGAAGAATTTCCTTCAACTGCGCTTGACTTGGCTAGACAAGCACCTCCAAACAGTGGCTTGTGGCACAAATACCGTGGAGCCGGACACGGAGCTTTCCGTTGAGCTGCTGCCGAATATCAGCGACGGGGAGTTCGTGGTGCGGGCAAAAGGCATCCGGACGGGGTCGGGGAAACTGGCAGCCAAAATCTACGATGCAAGGGGCGTTTTTCTTTGGAAAACCTTCTTGGCGAACGGGGACAATTCACTGGACTTGACGAGCCTGACCGCTGGGGTTTATTTCCTAATCGTGGAGACCAAGCAGGAAAAATTGATTCGAAAAATGGTCTTGACACATTAGAATTTTTGATTTTCTAAAAAAAAGAAGGCCATTTTCAGGCAATTTCGTCGAGCTTGCCATTTTAGTTTTCGCAAAATATAGTTTGGCCTGACAACTAATTTTGGGCTTATTTTTTAAAAAACCGATGCTTTTGCAAGGTAATATTTAGGTACGTATTTCTTAAATGATTGATAATTAAATAGTTGCGATAAAAATCCCTAAGTGTCCACTCAACATTTCGGCAGCCCAATCCGTTTACCTAATTCTTGAAGAGAAAATAGCGACACACCTTTTACCAATTTACTATGAGCATCACTACACAACCAATTAAGAAAAAATCCGTACACCCATCCGTATTGCCCACCGAGGACGACCAAGAGCGAAGTTGCATGGACATTGGGCCTTTCAAAAATATCCCTAGTTATTTGCCCATGAACATTGCAAGAAAAACAAGCTTGGCCATCTTGGCCGCTGCCACTTGTGTCCTGCTTTTAAATTTCAGGAGCGAGAAACCCGCCGCCGCTGCCTGCCTCGAACTACCCACCGAACTCCACGCCAGCATCGAACGCAACGGCAAATTCAAGGACACCGACAAGTTTGAAAAGACTTTTGTGAAAACGGAATGGTCAGCGCTTGGCCTGCCCGTGATAACCGAAGAAGTCAAACTGGCCTTGCAGCACCAGCTGCACGTGCTTGACAAAACAGACAAGGACGGGTTCAGCAAATTCGCCAACCTGAAAGCCACCCACGAAGAACTGAGGGATGTGATAGAACTCCTCATCAACCGGGCAGGAACCCAGCCCAACGACCTCCACCAGTACCTCGAAGCCTATCAAACTTGGGGCGACGACCAGCAAGGCAACGTCTATTTCACGGGTTATTTTACGCCTTCCCTGAAAGTGAAAAAACTGCGGGATGGCAAGTACAAGTACCCGATTTATGCTTTCCCCGAAAACTGGAAGGGCAAGCTGCCCAGCCGCCGTGACATTGACGAAAAAGGTGTGCTGGACACCATGAACCTCGTGCTGGCTTACGCAACCAACCCGCTGGACATTTACTTCATGCAACTGCAAGGCTCCGGCACCATCGAATACGTGGACACCAAAGAGCGCACCCTCCTCCGTTACGCTGGTGAAAACGGCCACCGCTACCGCAATATCCAGCACTTCTTCAAGGGCAGGGACGACCTGAAACTAACCAACCTCACGCAGGAAGGAATCCGCAGGTTTTTGTTGAAAAACCCTGAAAAAGTGGACAGCGTACTGTTTTACGACCCATCCTACACGTTTTTTGAACCGAAAAAGGGCCTGGCAAAAGGCGCTGGTAACGTGCCGCTGATGAGCGAAATCTCCATTGCCGCCGACCCCAGGTATTTTCCGCTGGGAAGCGTGGTGCTGGCTGCGGTGCCAGTTTACCACAATGGCCGCATTACGCACCATGAATACAAAATCCTGTTGCCACAAGACAAAGGAGGCGCCATCAAAGGGGCAGGGCACGTGGATGTTTACTGTGGAAACGGGCAATTGGGACAATCTCGTGCATCAGGGCTTCATCATTTCGGCAAGATGTGGGTGCTGTTGCCGAAGAAAAACGAACAAGTGGCCATGCTGAAATAGCTCAGTAACTAAGCCCAATCCTAATTCCAAAATTATAATGCCGGAGGTTGGTGCGGTCGTAGGTCCCTACAATTTGGCCGCCCGTCACGCCATCCGTGAAGCCTTTCCAGTTCAAATTTGGGAAAAAACGAATCCCAACCATCGGAGCGATGGTCACCAGTTGCGACAGCTTAAACTCGACAAATAAATTGGCACCGATATTCGGTGAAATGGTTTTGACGACCTGTTTTTCAAACGCTGTCAATTGCTCGCTAAAATAACGGTCGTAGCGCATATTGACGACGGTCAGCGCAGGTGATAGCTGCAAAAATGGCCTGAACGGAACAGCATCCCCATCCTTGTCAGTTTCCCCCCAGAAAGCAAACTCGATATTGCCTTGCAGCCCATAGCCGCCTACCTGAAATCGGTGCGGATAATAAGTCGAATTGGCAAACATCAAAAAGATGCCCGGCCTAAAAAAAACGGAATTTTTCTTCAAGGGAATCGCATAATCAATCACGCTGCTGGTGCCAAAGCGCAGGAAATCGGCCCGTCGGTGTACGATAAAATTCTCGGTCACCACCTGCCATTCGATAGCTTGGCCCTGGGCACTGGCCACTGAAATGCCTAACTGAGCCTGCGCTGGGCTGGCCAAGGCAAAAAGGGAAAATAGCAACAGTTGGGTTTTCATGCCACGGTGATTGGATAATACTGCTGCACTAACGATGGGTTTTTGGCCAAAGTTTATGCTCAAAAAATTTAACCAATTTGGCATCCCGCCGAATCTTGTCAACTTTGCAGCCCCTTGACCCAAAACTCAGCTCCTATGGTTATTCAAAACAACACCATTGAACCCGGTCAAAACGCCATCTTGAAGCTCAACGTAGGGCGTCTGCCCTCCGACACTAAAATCACGCTGAACGTCCATGTATTCCGTAGCGCAAACCCCGGCCCGACGGTGCTGCTCATGTCTGGCGTACATGGCGACGAAATCAACAGCGTCGAAATCGTCCGGCGCACCCTCGCCGAGCGTTGGTACGAGGGCCTGCTTCGTGGCAGCGTAGTCGCCGTACCCCTGATGAACGTGCACGGCTTCAACAATTTCAGCCGGGACGTGCTCGACGGCAAGGACGTGAACCGCAGCTTCCCCGGCCACGCCAACGGCTCAATGGCGTCGAGGGTGGCACATATTTTCACGAAGCACATCCTGCCCGTGATTGATTTCGGCGTGGACTTCCACACTGGCGGCAACAGCAACTACAACTACCCGCAAATCAGGTACTCGGCTGGCGATGCCCCCAGCCGGGCCTTGGCCGAGGCTTTCGGTGCGCCATTTACCATAGCTGGCAAGCCCATTTCCAAGTCGCTTCGCAAAACAGCCTTGGACCACGGCAAGCCCGTGCTGGTCTATGAAGGTGGCGAAAACCTCCGCTTCGACCAGCTCTCCATCGAGCAGGGGCTGGCAGGCATCCGTAGGCTGCTCCACCATCAAGCCATGCTGCCTGAAACTGGGCCGAAAGCCCCCCCTAGCATCCATTTTGAAAAAACCGACTGGATGCGGGCCGAGCGGCCCGGCATTTTTCGTTGGTTGAAACAATCAGGCGAAACTATCAGCATTGGGGAGACATTGGCCTACATCAGCGACCCGTACGGCATGGACGAAATCCCCGTAGTGGCTAAAAAAAATGGCCATATCATTGGCCACAACAACAACCCAGTGGTGGGCATGGGGGATGCGCTTTTCCATATTGCGGTATAGCGAGGCAACCAAGCTCGTCTTCAAAATGTTAAATTCGACACCACTTTATTGCTGTTTTTAATCTCCGTTTATGAAAACAACGCTGATTGCCTGCTTCATGGCCATCCTCATTGGCTGCTCCGCAACACCTGCCGACAAGCCAATCAGCCAAAGCCCAGCCGCTACGCCGATTGCCGTGCGTGACTCCATCCCCTTCCCGGTTTTCATGAGCTTTGCCGAGTTCGAACCGCTCCTGCACCTGTCCAACGACACCACCTACGTCGTCAACTTCTGGGCGACTTGGTGCAAGCCTTGCGTGGAGGAACTGCCTTTTTTTGAAAAACTCATCGCAGAAACTGCCAACCAGCCCATCAAGGTGCTGCTCGTGAGCATGGATTTCCCGAAAGATTTCCTCCGAAAACTCGTGCCCTTCGTCGCCGAGCGCAAGCTCCAGCGCCACGTCGTCGCACTTGGCGACCTCGACTACGATGCTTGGATTGGAAAGGTGAGCGAGGCATGGGACGGGGCGATTCCCTTCACCCTCGTTTACAACAAAAAATCACGGGCCGTGAAGAACACGGAATTTGCCGATTATGCTGAACTTTCCAGCTTGGTGAGCAGCGTTTTGGATTGAGATTTTGGGAGAGCTTAGTTTATTTTTTACACTAATTTACATTGCCCCCTTGCGTCGTATCTTTTTTGCCTTTATGTTTGCCACATAATCGAATTCAATATGAACTTTTACTCGAACAATTTTTGGTTTAGCTTTTACTTTTACGGTCAACCGTAACGGGGCTAAAGCATTTTGTTCTTCAATCAGGTTTGAAAATGAAATCGAAAAGCTCCGCTTGCGGGGCTTTTTTTTTGCCTTTTAATCAAGTAGCCATGTCGCCTAACCAAGTTTCTTTTTTCTGGGGTTTTTATTTTTCCTGGGGTACGCCTTAGGGGACTTTTGGTTTGCTTTTTTGTGAAAAAGAAAAACGAAAGCCCCGCAGTGTCGGGGCTTTTTTTTTATAAACAATTGAAAATGAGCATAGTAGAAACAAGTATCGAAAACGAGGCCACTGCCGAAACGGAGGCACAGCCAAAGCTCCGGGTCGCCATCCAAGGCGTGCCGGGTGCCTTCCACGACATCGCCGCAAGGCACTTCTTCGGCGCCGACCGGGTAGAAATCGTGCCAGCGCACACCTTCCGCCAGCTCGTGGAGCAGGTGGAGAGCGGCGCTGCCGACACGGGCATCATGGCCATCGAAAACACCATTTATGGCAGCATCATCGGCAACTACCGGCTGCTTACGGCGAGCAAACTGAGGGCAGTCGGCGAGGTTTACCTCCGCATCCGGCAGAACCTGATGTCCCTGCCCGGCCAGCGCATCGAGGACTTGAAGGAAGTCCACTCGCACCCCATCGCCATCGCCCAATGCGACGAGTTTTTTGCGCAGCACCCGCACATCCGCCTCGTGGAAATGGAGGACACCGCCCTGAGCGCCCAGCGTATTGCGCAGCAAAAAACAGTGGGCGTGGGTGCCATCGCCAGCAGCCTCGCCGCCAGCATGTACGGCCTTGACCTGCTCGCCGAGAGCATCGAAACCAACAAGCAGAACTTCACCCGCTTCCTCGTGCTGGAGCGCATGGACGAAGCCAAGTCCGTGCCCGCCGCCGACAAAGTGTCGCTGTTTTTCTCGCTCTCGCACGAGGTCGGCAGCCTGCATAAAGTGCTCGCCGCCCTCTCCGCCCACGGCGCCAACCTGACGAAAATCCAGTCCGCCCCTATTGAGGGTCGGCCTTGGGAGTATTTCTTTTTTGTGGACTTCGTCAATGAAGAAGGTGCTGATTGGCAGGCAGCGGTGGAGGCGATACGGCCTTTCACGCACAGTTTGGAGGTGCTGGGGGCGTATCGGCAGGGGAGGTTTTTTGAGTAACGTTCACGCTACCGTGTGCGTCTCGGAACACGCCGCTTTTGTCATCCCGAAGGGAACCGTCCACGTCATGCGGGCAAACATGACTTCCCTTACAACGTGGACAGGTCGTTTCATCCCGTATGGCGGGAACAAAAGCGACGCACAGCAGGGCGACAACCGTGAGAACGAACCCATGCCCCCAACAATCAAGCAATCAAACAAATTCAACAATCAATGATAATTAAACCCGCCAAACGGCTCGAAAACATCCAAGAGTACTATTTTTCAAAAAAACTCAAGGAAATAGCTGCCATGCGCAGCCAGGGCATTGACG
>JALOMF010000225.1 GCA_025455635.1 Saprospiraceae bacterium
CCCGACGACGCTTTTTTGCGGAGCAAAACAAAGGGCCTGCTCATCGGGTCTTTTTTCGGCGATGCGCTTGGTGGCCCCATCGAGTTCCAAGACCATGAGCAGATACAAAAAACGCCGGGGCCTCCCAAGCTGTGGAAACGGGGCGAGGTCATTTCCCCGGCGGAAATACAAGCGGCGGCGGCACGGCTTTGGCTGCGGGAGTACCGCCACCTGCGCACCATCCCCGAATCTTATGGTCAATGGGCCTACAACGGCGAGCCGGGCACCGTCACCGATGACAGCCGCCACAAAATGGTGCTGATAGGCCTGCTGCGCCAAGCCGAGAAGGCGGGCACTTGGCCCATCGGCCCACGGGACATGGCGAGCAGCTACCTCGCTTGGCGCCATTCGCCGACTATCGTGGAGCGGCCCCAGTACCATGCCATCGTGGACGAGTGGCTGGGCGAGACCTACAGGGCCGCCAATTGGCTGCTGGGCAGCCGGGACACCTCGGTGGCCTACCCGACCGAGCGGCTCTGGAACGGGCTGCCGACCTGCTATGGGCAAATGGCGCAGCCGCCCTTGGCCGCCATTTTTCCAGGAAGGCCGCAGGATGCCTACCTGGCCGCCTACCACCTCGGCTTCTACGACAATGGCTGGGGCAAGGACATGAACGCCGCCCTCGTGGCGGGCCTCGCCGAGGCAATGGTGATTGATGTGGAAAAAACTGGCCGCAAGGCCGCTTGGGAACGCATCTTCAAAACCATGCGGGAGACCGACCCCTACGGCTACAACCGCATCCCGTGGACGCCACGCTCGGTGCCCCTCTGGCTCGACCTCGCCGATTCCTTTGTACTGAGGTCGGAGGGACAGCCCGCCATCCTCTTCGACATATTGAACGAGGAACTGAAATACGATATAAAATGGGAAGCCCACGTGCCTTTCGTGGTGATTTTTTCGGTGCTGAAAATCTGCGACTACGACCCGCTCGCTGCCCTCCAACTCAGCATCGAATGGGGCCACGACCACGACAGCTATGCGCAGTTGTTGGGCGCTTTCGTAGGGGCGCTGCACGGCGAGTCGCTGCTGAAACAGGAGTGGCAGGACACCGTACACCACCGCCTGAAATTGGACTACGGCGAGGACTGGGAGGAATGGACGAACCTGTTGGTGCGGCTACGGGGATTGGCGGGGCAGCAGCAGTTGGTCAAAATTGATTGATGTTTGCTTCACAAAAATTGGCGGGCCAATTCAAGCCGCAAGTTTCGCCGCCAATTTCTACTTTTGCCCAGCAAACAAAAAGTTTGTGAAAAAACAGGCTGCATGGCACAATTCCGCAAGAACCACAGTAAGTCGAACAGCTCAGGCTTGGTCACCAAGGTCGGCCTCTTCGCCGCATTGATGGGGATAATTTTCTGGGGCTTCAACAAGTTTGCGGGAGGCCAATCGCAGCAGCCGCCCATGGAGGTGGTCGAGAAGGACGTAGAGGTGGTGGAGGAGACGGGCATTGACAGTATTTTCTACCTCCCCACCAATCCGGCGGGGAGCATCGTACAGCACAAGCACTACGCCCTGTCGTATGTGGAGAAGTACGAACTGCCGGAGTGGTGCGCCTACGAACTTACCGCCGACCGCCTCAACACCGACTGGGTGGAGCGCACCGACGATTTTCGGCCCGACCCCAAGGTGGAAACGGGCAGCTCCACGCTTGACGACTACCGCCGCAGCCGCTACGACCGGGGCCACCTCGTGCCAGCGGCGGATATGGCGTTCTCGCAGGAGGCCATGTCAGAGACCTTTCTCATGAGCAATATCTCGCCACAGGAACCGGGCTTCAACAAGGGCGTGTGGCGGGAACTCGAAGAATTGACCCGTGACTGGGCGAAACGTTTTAAGCATCTTTACGTCGTAACGGGGCCGGTACTCTCGCAGCCCATCAAGTTTTGGATTGGGGAGAACCAAGTGGCCGTCGCTCCGTCCTTTTACAAAGTGCTGTTAGACCTGAGCGAACCGGAGGTGAAGGCCATCGGCTTCATCGTACCGAACCAGACCAGCACAGAGCGCATCGAGTCCTTCGCCGTCAGCGTGGACGACGTGGAGCAGCTCACGGGCATCAATTTTTTCCAAAACTTGATGGAACCGGGATTGGAAAAGGAACTGGAAGCTAAGTTTGACGTAAGTCTCTGGCGAACGAATGACAAGAAGTTCCAGAAGCGGGTGCAGGAGTGGAATTTTCAGTGAGGATTGTTTGATTGTTTGATTGTTTGGGGCATGTGCAATTGCCATAGTTCTTGATACATTAATAGAGGTGTTTTGGGTAAATTGTAATGCTGTTCATTTCGCTCGAACATCCCCCCTGCCCCCCTTCAAAGGGGGATTTAGCCGCTGCGAAATGTGCTAAATTGCAGGATTCAGCAGACCTTTATTCCCCCTTTGAAGGGGGGGCAGGGGGGATGTCCTCCACGCAAAGAAGAACTTTGATATTTCACTTGATACTCTTTTTTACAACATAAAATCCAATGGCAAATAAGGAAAAATTTCTGGCTGACATCAACGCTGGCTACACTTTCAAGGGCGATTCCATTGTACTGGGCGTGGCCATGCTCGACAAGGAGACCGTGCCGGGCGCACAGGTGAAACTGCCCCTGAAAATGATGAACCGCCACGGCCTCATCGCTGGCGCAACGGGGTCTGGCAAGACGAAGACGCTCCAAATCATTGCGGAGCAACTCAGCTCGCACAGCGTGCCCGTGCTGATGATGGACATCAAGGGCGACCTCTCCGGCGTGGCCATGCCGGGGCAGTCCAACCCGAAAATCGTGGAGCGCCACGAGAAAATCGGGGTGCCGTTCCAGGCATCGGGCAGCCCAGTGGAGTTCCTGACGCTCTCCAACGAGAAGGGCGCCCGGCTGCGGGCAACGGTGACGGAGTTTGGCCCGGTGCTGTTCTCCAAAATCCTTGGCCTGAACGACACGCAAGGCGGCGTGGTGGCCGTGGTCTTCAAATATTCCGACGACAACAACCTAGCCCTGCTCGACCTGAAGGACTTGAAAAAAGTGCTGCAATACGTCATGGACGAGGGCAAGGAGGATTTCCAGAAGCAGTACGGCATGATTTCGACGGCCACGGTGGGCAGCATCATGCGCAAAATCGTGGAGCTGGAGCAGCAGGGCGCCGATGTGTTCTTCGGGGAGCGCAGCTTCGACGTGAACGACCTCTGCCGCTTGGACGAGGACGGCAAGGGCATGATTTCCATCGTGCGCCTGACCGACATCCAAGACAAGCCGAAGCTGTTCTCGACCTTCATGCTGCAAATGCTGGCCGAGATTTACGCCAACTTCCCGGAGGAGGGCGACGTGGAGCAGCCGAAACTGGTGATTTTCATTGACGAGGCGCACTTGGTTTTCGAGGAGGCATCGGAGGCGCTGCTCGACCAAATCGAGGCCATCATCAAGCTCATCCGCTCGAAGGGCGTGGGCATTTACTTCATTACGCAGAACCCTGCCGACATCCCCGATGCGGTACTGGGCCAACTCGGCCTCAAGGTGCAGCACGCCCTGCGGGCTTTCACCGCCAAAGACCGCCAGGCCATCAAACTCGCTGCGCAACACTACCCGCTCACCGAGTATTACAACGTGGAGAACCTGCTGACGGAACTCGGTATCGGCGATGCGTTCGTGACGGCACTGAACGAAAAGGGCATCCCTACCCCACTCGCCCACACGCTGCTGCGGGCACCACAGTCGAGGATGGACATACTGACGCCGGGCGAGATTGACGATATACTCCGCCAGTCCACCATCATCAAGAAGTACAACGAGGTGATGGACCGGGAGAGCGCCTACGAGATTTTGAACGGGAAAATCGAGGAGGCAAAGGCCGAGGAGCACCAAGCGGAAATGAAGAAGCAGAACACGGCTGCCGAAAAAGCCGCTCCCCGTCGGCAAGAGAAAAGCACTTTCGAGAAGGTGGTGAGCAACCCCACGACCCGCCAAATCGGCAACACCATCGTTCGGGAACTGACCCGTGGCCTGCTGGGTGCGCTGGGCATCAAGTCGAGCACGAGGAAGAGCACGAAGCGGAGCGGGTGGTTTTGAAAGTTGGCAGTTTGTCAATTGGCAGTCAGAGTGCAGTCAGTTTAGCCGTTCAGACCTGTTTCGTTCAGCTTGGACTTGTTAAACAACTGTCGAACTGACTGCCAACTGCCCACTACCGAAATGGGAACTAGGGATGATGATGGAACTATTTTCACCCAAACCACCAATTTGGCACAATGATAGTATGAAGGAAAAAACTAATTAGTAGAACAAGCTTACCTTACCCTGTATTTGCGGAACGAACTGCCGAGTTACTAGCACGGGCAGTTTGATAATTATTTTGCATAATTTATCAAAATCATACTGTGAGTGGGTGGACAAAAGGTTTTTTCCCTACCTTTGACCCACCAAAATTTTACATATTCCCATGAGCAGATTACAACCGTATCTGGTGTGCCTATTATTGTGCATCACCGGAACCTCCTTTTCGCAACAACTTTCCCTTTTTTCCCAGTACCGGGAAAACCAGACCATCATCAATCCGGCAGCAGTAGGCAGTAGCTACCTTGGCTATGGCCAAAACCTGACCTTTGGGGCATCGTTCCGCAGCCAATGGCAGGGCTTCGAAAATGCGCCGCAAACCGCCAACCTCCGGGGCGATTTCCTCTTCACCGAGGGCAGCCCAGTGAGCATCATGGGCGGCGGCTACCTACTCAGCGACCAGACCGGGCCAACGGGTTTCACGGGAGCGTATGGCCGCACAGGCGGCGTGCTCTCCGATGACCCCTACTACGGCGGCCTCTCCATCGGGCTTTCCTTCGGCATGGTGCAGTACCGGGTCAACGGCTCAGAAATCCATCTGCGCCAAGATGGCGACATCCTTTCCGGCAATGACTTGAACAAGCTTTACCCCGATGTTGGCGTTGGGGTTTTTGGCTATAAAATGCTCGATGGCGGCGCTTTCGATGGCGACTACGTCTATGGCGGCATCTCCGTGCCGCAGGTCATCGGCCTCGACCTCAGCTTCGAGGACGGGGACGGCGAGATAAACACGGTGCGGGTACAACACATCTACGGCATGGTTGGCTACTACAAGTTTTTCAAGAACGGAGGCTTTTTGGAACCTTCCATTTGGCTGAAATCAGCGCCCCAAGCACCCGTCAATATTGACTTCAACCTCCGCTACCAAATGGCCCAGAACTTCTGGATTGGGGCAGGTGGCGCCACTTCCAAGGCCATGCACGTGGAGCTGGGGGTATTGCTCGGCGAAAACCTCGGCTTTGACAATACGATTCGTATCGGCTATGGCTACGATTATTCGTTCAGCAGCTTTGGCCCCTACGTAGGCGGCTCCCATGAAATCAATATCTCCTACGCCCTCGAACGTTGAGCTGAAAACGGCCCACCCGTTTTACAGCGCATCCAATCTATCGTCCCAATTTCTAGTTACACATGAAAAAGATAATTTTCCTGCTTCCGTTTTTTGCTTTGCTGCTCTCGCAAAACGCCTTTGCACAGCCGACCTATTCGCTGACGCCAGCACAGGTTCAAGTCAACGAAGGCGACCAAGTGTGCTTCGACCTCCAGGTTGACGATTTCACCGACATCATCAGCGCCCAGTTCACCATCACGTTCGACCCCGGCGTCATCACCTTCAATGGGCCGCCGACCAGCTTAAACACTGGCGTAGTCGGCCTCGATGTGTCCGATTTTGGGGTCTCGACGGCCAACCAAGGTTACATTACTTTCATTTGGACGAATGGCGAGCCTTGCCAGAGCGCCACCACTGGTGTTACCTTGCCCGATGGCGATATACTTTTCTCGCTCTGCTTCACGGCCACTGGCCAGTACGGCCTGCATACCCCGATTGAGATTGGTGACGAACCCATTGACCGCATCACCCGGCGCTTGACGGCCAACTGTATAGACATCGGTGAGTTTGTTGACGACAGCTTTATTTCCATAGGCACTTCGCCTTTGAAAATCAATATCGGCTCAGCGGATGGATTTACGAATGACATCGTTTGTGTGGACTTCAAGGTGGAAGATTTCAATGACCTGATTTCCATGCAGTACTATATATTTTGGGACACCAGCATTCTTGAATACGAAAGCCACACGGAATTTGCCTTGGGCAATTCTGGGGACGAATACCAGACGTTTCACGCTGCGCAATACGGAATGCTTTCCACCAGTTGGTACAACAACAATATCAATGTAGGCATCAGCTTACCAGACGCCACGCAGATATTGCAAATGTGCTTTAGGATAAAAGGCACCTGCGGTCAAAGCTCCCCCATCTACATCAGCGAAAACTTCAACGGTACACCACCAGAACCGTTGGAAGTGATTGACGCCATTACTGGCAATTCGACGGATGGCATCAATATCGGCTTGCTCCACACACCCGGCGAAGTCACCGTCAACTGCACCGACCCCGATGGCATCACCGTCAATATCCCCGACCGGAATATTTGCCCCGGCGAATCGTTCTGCGTGGACGTGACCGTGGAGGATTTTCAGCAAATTGCGAAGTTGATGTTCAACCTCAAGTGGAACCCCGATGTGATTTCGTACACGGGCATCAGTTACCCCGTACAGCCGGGCGGCAGCTGCCTGCCGTTCGCCAATGGTGTGGACGTATCATTGGCCATGACGGAAGGCATTTTGCAAATGGACTGGTCAACCCAAGGCCAAGGCTGCAGCAAAGCCGACGGGTATATCATCATGCGGCTTTGTTTCGAGGCTGTGGGAGCCAGTGGCACCAACTCCACCATTGCCATTGTTGACCCGATTTTTGTGGACAAATTCGGGGGCCAAGTCGTGGA
>JALOMF010000226.1 GCA_025455635.1 Saprospiraceae bacterium
GACCAGCTTCTTGATTGAACGGCACAACCTGCCCAAACTGAGCCGGGCTTTGGAGGAAAAACTGGGTTTTAGGGTCTAAAACTGTTTCAGAAAACGTATTTGCCGAAAACCACCAGCCAAGCTATCACCAGCAAGGCCACCACCACCACCACGCCACGAACCGTATCGTGTTTATGCCTTTTTTGAAAAAAATTGAGCAGGAACACGTTCATGGCGATGGCAAAAATGGCGCAGGTACGCTCCCGGAACATAGGCCGAAAGCCGCCATCGCTGACCCAGCCCATCGCATCGAAAATATTGAAAAGGCTGTACAGCAAGCCAAAAGTGGCCGCTGGCAAAATCAAAGCCAGTGCGATGCCTAGGGGTAAGGAGTTTTTTTCTAACATGTGGTGATTTACGATTTATGGTTCGGGCAACTGCTGCTCTTTTATGATGAACGCAATTGAAGTTGATAGCAGTCACCATTGAGAGGAGGGGTTATCAAACCCCGGTGTTCCGGAAACGCCGGGGTTTGATAACCCCTCCTCTCAATGGTGACTGCTGTTAGCCAAAATTTGTATATCGATTTAAAATGCTAGTAGCTTGAATTTGACGCTATTATATCGGTTTCAGATACTGGATACTGCATTCACTCCGGCACTACCTGCGCAGCCCGGTGCTCCAATGGGCGAAGGTGCTCAATCGCATCGTAGCGGGTTAGGTCGTGGCCCGATGGCACCACCGAAATATAATGATTTTCCAAGGCCCAAACATCGGTGTCGCTGCCTACGTCTTGGTTCATGAACTCCCCGGTCAGCCAGTAGTATTTCTGCCCACGTGGGTCGGTGCCCTCCACGTAGCGTTCTATCCAGCGGGCTTCTGCCTGGCGGCAAATGCGGAAACCCCGTAGCACCGAGGCAGGTACTGCTGGGATATTGACATTGAGCAGTTTGCAATTGCCCAAGCCATGCTCCAGCACGTGCAGCATGATTTCTTTCAGAAACGGCTTGCACGACTCGAAATCCGCATTCCATTCATAGTCCAACAGGGAAAAACCGATGGATTTGATGCCCTCCAACGAAGCCTCCATCGCCGCCGACATCGTGCCAGAGTAGAGGATGTTGATGGAGGCGTTGGAGCCGTGGTTGATGCCCGAAACGCAGAGGTCGGCCTCCCGCTGGTGCAGCAGCACGTGCTTGCCCAGTTTCACGCAGTCAACGGGGGTTCCGCTGCATTCGTAGGCTTCGATGCCCTCGAAAACGTCCACTTTTTTCAAGCGGAGCGGCTCTTTCAGGGTGATGGCATGGCCTTGGCCGGACTGTGGCGAGTCGGGCGCTACGACGATGAGTTCGCCGATTTCACGGGCAACTTCCACCAAAGCTTTTAGCCCCGGTGCGTTGATTCCGTCGTCGTTGGTAACGAAAATAAGTGGTCTGTAATTCATGTTTTGGTGTTGCCTGATTATAATGGATTTGGCAACATAGGTTACATCGCAAATGTAGTTTTTACGCAGAAATCGGGCATAGCTTTTTCATCAAATCCAAAACTGCCTTTTTTTCTGTTTCAAACCTGCCAGTCGGCCAGCCTTGCGCTGCCTCAAAAGTTTTCAGCACGGCGTCCAAATGCTGCCTGACCCGGTTGATATTGAAATAAAGCAGCCCCGTCCGACGCTCCAAAAAATCGGTGGGCGTCACCACCAGTTCATGGCCCAGGCAATGGTCCAATTCTGCGAGTATCAGCGCTTCGTCCCCTTTTTTTCCTTCGGAAAAAGCCCGCTCGACTATTGCCTCGGCAGCCCTTCCGTAATTCTCGACCAGATAGGTGGCTACGGTTCCAGGCTGCTCAAGCGAATGGAGCTTTTGAGCGATAAATCCTTGAAAATCAACGACTTCTTGACTGTTCAAAAAGGCATCTTCCGTCAAGCTGACCTGCTTGGTTACACAAATGATGGGGGTCTGTTTTTGCCTTTTCAGCACGAGGTCCACCAGTTTTTCGGCCATTTTGCGGTAGCCGGTCAGCTTGCCACCAGCCACTGAAATCAAGCCGGACTTTGAGATGAAAATCTCGTCCTTGCGGCTCATTTCACCCGCCGATTTTCCTTCTTCGTAAATCAGTGGGCGCAAGCCGGCCCAGGTGCTTTCCACATCTTTCGGTACCAGTTTGGCGCTGGGGAACATGGCATTGGCCGCATCCAACAGGTAGTCAATCTCGCTTTTTTCCGCAAAAACCTGGTCGGTATCGCCCTTGAACGGCGTATCGGTCGTGCCAATGTACGTGGCCCGCTGCCGGGGAATGGCAAAGACCATGCGCCCGTCTTTCACATCGAAATAGGACGCTTGGCGCAGCGGCAGCCGCTCCCAAGGCACGACGATATGTGTGCCTTTGGAGAGGAAAACCCGCTTGTTGTTCATGGATTTGTCCTTCTCCCGCAGCCTGTCCACCCAAGGCCCAGCGGCGTTGACGATGGTTTTTGCTTTTAGTTCAAAGGTTTCGCCTGTCACCAAATCCTCGCAAACTGCGCCGGACAAGTTCCCGTTTTCCTCCAAAAAATCTTTTAAAAGCACGTAGTTCAAACAGACCGCCCCATGCCGGATGGCCGTTTTCACCGCTTCTATGGTCAGGCGGGCGTCGTCGGTACGGTACTCGGCGTAGAGGCCGCTGCCCAGCAGGCCGTCGTTGCGGAGCAGGGGTTCCTGCGATTGGGTGCGCTGGAGCGTGAGCATTTGGCGCTTGTCCACGCCTTTTACGCCCGCCAAAAAATCGTAGAGCCAGAGGCCGAGCGAGGTGCCGTTTTTGCCAAAAGTACCGCCCCGAAAAAAGGGCAACAGCATCTTCTCCGGCTTGACCAAGTGCGGTGCCAAACCATGCACGATGGCCCGCTCCTGCCCCACTTCGTGCACCACTTTGAACTCCAGCTGCTTGAGGTAGCGCAAGCCGCCGTGGATGAGCTTCGTGGATTTGCTGCTGGTGCCGGAAGCGAAATCGCCTTTCTCGACCAAAGCCACGCTGAGGCCACGGGTGGCAGCGTCCAAAGCAATGCCTGCTCCGGTGATGCCCCCTCCAACCACGAGGAGGTCGAAATTTTCGGATTTTATTTGCTCAAAAAGGAATTGTCTATGGGTGGTCATCTGATTTTAACTACTTTTCGGCCACTTAAATTTTGGGCTACAAGATAGCATCAATCACTTAACGCCTGTTTTAATTTTATGAAAAATCGTCGAGAACGCCCCTTCGACATACTTTGCGCTGGGGAATTGCTGGTAGATTTCATCAGCAGCGGATACGCCGAATCCTTGGATGAGGCCAAATCATTCGAGCGACACATGGGGGGCAGCCCTGCCAATCTTTGCATGAACATGGCCCGCTTGGGTAACAAAGCCAGCCTGACCGCCAGCGTGGGCATGGACGACATGGGCAGCTACTTGATTGACTCCGTGAAAAAAACGGGGGTTGACTGCAAATACGTGCGGCAAGTGGTCGCACCTACCACGGCCATTTTGGTCACCCGCACCAAGTCCGTCGCCAATTTTGAGGCATACCGCTTGGCCGATGCCATGATTTCCCCTTCCCAGTTGCCCACCAGCCGTTTGCGCAACAGCACGATTTTCCACACGACCTGCTTCGGCTTGGGCAAAAAACCGGGCCAAACCAATATCATGAAGGCTGCCCGCAAGGCCGTTGAACTGGGCTGCCAACTCAGCATTGACGCCAACTACGCCCAGAAAACCTGGCCCGACCGGGACGACCCCCGAAAATTTGTGGAGGCATTCTGCAACCTTGGGGCCATTGTGAAGGTCAGTGAGGTGGACTGGGAGCGGCTTTATGGTCGGCCCTTGAAAGATGCCAACCTTGCCGCTGAGTTTTTCGTGAAAATGGGCGCCAGCCTTGCCTGCGTGACGATGGGCGGCGATGGTGCTTTTGTGGCCAATGCAAAATCGGGCGAGTTCCTACCTGCCCGAAAGGTGGAGGTGAAGGACACGACCGGGGCCGGTGATGCATTTTGGTCGGGGTTCCTCACTGCATGGCTCGATGGCTACGGCCCGCTTGATTGCGCAAAAGCTGGCCGCAGCATGGCGGAACTGAAAATCGCCAATTTCGGCCCACTGCAAGGGAGCGTGGATAAGTCGTTGATTTACAAGGATATGTAGATTTACGATTTTGGATTTACGAATTACGATTGGGCATCCGAACATCAATTTTTTGAAAGATGAAAAAAACATTCCTACTGCTCGTGGCCTTCTGCATGGCCAACTTCGCAAATGCGCAATACCAGTTCACGCTCACCAGCGACTGCAACTGCACCTCCATCAAAAACCAGCAGAACACGGGCACTTGCTGGAGCTTCGCCACATCTTCCTTCCTTGAATCTGAGCTGATTCGGATGGGCAAAAAAGAGGAGTACGATCTTTCGGAGATGTTTTTTGTCCGGCAGATTTTCAAGGACAAGGCGATGAACTACGTGTATCGCCAAGGCAAGGCACAGTTCGGTCAGGGCGGCCTCTCGCACGATGTCACGAGGGCTTTCATCGAAGCGGGGGCAATGCCGGAGAGCGTTTACAGCGGCAAGCTGCCGGGCGAGTACATGCACGACCATTCTGAAATGGAGGTGGCACTGAAAGGGATGCTCGACATCATTGCGCAGCAAAAAAAGCCGAGCGACAAATGGGCCGCCAGTGTAGCGGGTATCATGGACGCCTACATGGGGCCAGTGCCGGAAAAATTCGTGGTGAACGGCAAAGAGCACACCCCGAAAACCTATGCCGCTACGCTCGGAATCAACCCAGCGGATTACGTCAGCTTCACCAGCTATACCCACCACCCTTTCGACCAGCAGATGATTCTGGAAATACCCGACAACTGGTCAAACGGCAGCTACTACAATATCCCGTTTGAAGAGCTGGCGAGCATTACCAAAAACGCCATCACGAACGGCTACAGCGTGGCTTGGGACGGCGACGTGAGCGAGAAAGGGTTTTCGGCAAACAAGGGCATCGCTGTGCTGCCCGTCAACGAAAAACGGGAAGACCTTTTTTCGAAACCAGATGCAGAAATCGCTGTGACACAGGCACTTAGGCAAGAGACTTTTTCCAATTACTCCACCACCGACGACCACCTGATGCACGTCACTGGCACCGCCAAAGACCAGAACGGCAACACCTACTTCTACGTGAAAAACTCATGGGGTGAAATCAGCCCGTACAATGGCTATATCTACATGTCGGAGGCATATTACAAGCTGAAAACCGTGGGCATCATGGTGCATAAAAACGCAGTGCCAGCGGAGATTCGGAAGCGATTGGGGATTTAGCCTACACAGGTGACACCTTTTGAAAAGGTGTCACCTGTAGCTGGATTAAAACGGAATCCCATTCACCAATTCATCAATAAAGCGGCTAAACAGCTCAGGCTTCAGCGCAATCGTGAAAACGAAGCCAAAGACAGCGCCCCAAAAATGCGCTTCGTGGTCAATGCGGCTGCCCTCCTCCTGCTTCGATGCGTAGGAGGAATACACTAAATACAGCACCGCTGCAATGATGGCAGGTATCGGAATCACGCCGAACAGGTATATCATTTCCCAAGGCAAAAGCAAGGCAAAGGCGAACATGATACCAGAGGTAGCGCCAGAAGCGCCTACGCTGCTGAATCCTTGGTTGTCCTTGTGCTTAAAATAGGTCGGAATATCAGCAAAAACGCCAGAAAGGATGTAGAGCGCCAAGAAGTTGATACGGCCCATCGTGGCACCGAACAACTGCACAAATGCGCCCTCAATGAAGGTGCCAAAGCTCCACAACACGAACATATTGATGAGCAAGTGCGGCCAACTTCCATGCAGGAAAATGGACGTGACCCAACGGTAATACTCCTTGTCTCGCTGCTCCTCGTAGGGGTAGTGCATGAATTTCAGGAACAAGTCCCGGTTGCCGAATGCCTGCCAAGAAATGAGCACGGTGACGGCGATGATGACTAGGGTGACGGTGATGGACATATAAGTTAGGATTTGAGGATTTAAAGATGCAAGGATTTGTGTGGAAACAGTGCCCCTTCAAATCCTCAAATCCTCCTTTAAAACCCTCATTCATTGTGATAGCCTTCCCCTCGCAAAATGGTCATGGCCCGGTAAAGTTGTTCCACAAAAAACAGCCGGACCATTTGGTGGGAGAAGGTCATTTTTGACAAAGAAAGCCGATAATCGGCCCGTTCGTAGAGCGCCTCGGAAAAGCCCCAAGCGCCTCCAATCAAGAAAACCAAGCGGCGGGACCCCATTTGAAGCCGTTGCTCCATGAATGCGGAAAAGGCCACCGAGCTTAGTTCCTTGCCCCGTTCGTCGAGCAAAACTAAGAAATCATCTTTCTTGAGCTTTGAAATTATGGCTTCGCCCTCTTTTTGCTTGAGCTGCTCAGGCGCCATGTTTCCCGCATTTTTTACATCCGGTAAAATGACGGTAGCGTAGGTGAGGTAATGCCCCAGCCGTTTTTCATAAATCGCCATGCCTTCCTCCAAGTAGGGAAATGCCGTTTTGCCCACGGCCCACAGTTCCGCTTTCATTCCAGTGGTTTTATGTGTTTAAAGGCACGGCCCAAATGCGAGATGATGTCACTGGCCAGAAGTGCTTCTTGCTGTTGGTCGTTCATGGCGAGGTCGCCAGCTAGGCCGTGGAGGTACACGCCAATCAAGCTGGCATCGAGGGAGGAATAGCCCTGTGCCAGCAAGCCCGTGAGTATGCCAGTTAGCACGTCACCGCTGCCGCCCGTGGCCATGCCGGGGTTGCCGTTGTTGTTGAAATAGCAGTGGCCATCGGGGCAGGCGATGGCCGTGTTGGCACCTTTCAAGATAAGGTAAACGCCCAGTTCCTGCGCC
>JALOMF010000227.1 GCA_025455635.1 Saprospiraceae bacterium
CTGCTGGCAAAACCTATGATTTCAGTATTGACCTTTGCCGCTCTCAAATTTTAATCTCGGCTAGCCGGAAGACGAACGAGCCTACGAACTACGCCACGCCCGTCATACTCCGAATTTGGGCAGGGGAAACACCATGTGACCGGATGCAGCTTTTGGCCAGCAGCCCGCTCATCATCAATTCTAATTGGATAACCTATGATTTTGAGCTAATGCCCGCCGCCAACTATCAATGCATCATATTAGAGGTTCATTATAAACCGAACCCTCCCTTTGCCTACAATGGCAACCTGCTGTTGGATAATGCATCCGAAATCATCGAACGATAAAATTTACAAGTAAAATGCGCATACTCTGCCTAACATCATTCCTTTTTATAAAACTGTTTTTGCTGGCGCAAAACGGCACAATCACCCTCAAGAACCCCTCGTTCGAAGGCATCGCTGCCGAAGGGGGCATGACTGCATCCAAATTACCCGAAGGCTGGCACGACTGCGGCTTCCCCGGCGAGACCCCGCCCGATGTGCACCCGAAAGCCGGAGCCGGGGCTTTTCAAGTGACGACCAAGCCCTCGCACGGTAATACCTACCTGGGCTTCGTGGTAAGGGACAACGACACTTGGGAAATGGTCAGCCAAAAATTATCCAGCCCCATCAAGGCAGGCGTAACTTATGCCTTCAGCATTGACCTCTGCCGCTCACCAACTTACCTCTCGGCGAGCCGAACGACGGGCGAGCCTGTGAACTACACCACCCCCCTCACCCTTCGCATTTGGGGAGGGAATGGCTTTTGTAGCAGGCAGGAAATCTTGGCCACCAGCCCCCTCATTATAGAAGCTGCTTGGAAAAAATACGACCTCGAACTAAAGCCAAGCGAAGATTTCCAGTACATCGTTCTGGAAGCGTTTTACAAAACGCCGACCCCCTTTCCCTACAACGGCAACTTGCTCATGGACAATGCCTCGGACATCACGGTAGCCCAACCTGCGATTCCCCTCACCGAGGCCGACCGCCAAGAGTTTTCCATGCCGCTCATGGGCACTGAGTTCCGTATCGTGGTCTATCACCCCGACAACTTAAAGGTGGAAGAGGCAGTGGAAAAAGCCTTCAAACGGGTGGCCGTTTTGGAAAAAGTGTTCAGCGATTACGAAGAAAACAGCGAAGTGAGTTGGCTGTCGGATGCCGGAAAGGCACAGGACGTTAGCGACGAACTTTGGGATTTGATGCAATATTCGCTCGAAGTATCTCAGCGCTCGGAAGGGGCCTTCGACGTGAGCGTGGGCGCTTTGACCAAGGTCTGGCGCAAGGCAATTCGGCAAGGAGCCTTCCCCGACCAGCGGGAACTGAACCAAGCCTTTGCCACCGTGGGCTACCAGCACATCAAAATGAAGGAAAAAAACAAATCCATCAAGCTGGAAAAAGAGGGGATGCGCCTCGATTTTGGGGCCATCGCCAAAGGCTACGCCGTGGACGAGGCAATGGCTTGGCTGCGCAAGTACAAAATCTACACCGCCTTGGTGGACGGTGGCGGCGACATCGTGTTGGGGAATGCCCCGCCCGGCCAAAAAGGCTGGGAAGTGGAGCTGCCCGAAAAGCTGGAAAACGGCGAGCTGAGTTTCAAAAAAGCCTACCTCGCCAACACTGCCGTGGCCACCTCCGGCGACACTTACCGCTTCATCGAGCACGAGGGCAAACGTTATTCGCATATCATTGACCCCCGAACGGGGCTAGGACTAACCAACCGCCGGATAGTCACCGTCACTGCGCCGAGCTGCTTGGCCGCCGATGCCTGGGCCACTGCGGCGAGCGTCGGAATCTCGAAGCTGCTAACCGTTGACTTGAAAAACGACGACAATGTTATCGTGAAAATTTTGGAGTGAAACCGACGGATTTTGCCTTCATTTGCCCAAACTGCCCGCCCTTGGCTAGCGAACACTTCCAAGGTTTTGCGAAGCAAAAACAAAGAAAGCGAGCGAATGAACGACCAGACAGTACTGCCGCCCTCAGCCGATGACCTGCGCCTGCGGCTTATCCAAGCGGCTGACAATCAACAAGTTGCAAACGTCATACGCACCGTGATGACCGAGTTCGGGGCAGTGGGCCAAGGCTACTCCATCATGGACCCCGAAGTGGACGACATGCACGGAGCTTACAGCGGTGGCCGCTCGGCCTTCTATGTCGTGGCCCATGAAAAGAGCGGCGAAGTGCTCGGCTGCGGTGGCATCGGCCCACTTTCCGGCGGCGACGCCGAGGTCTGTGAACTGAAAAAAATGTACTTTCGACCAGAACTCCGGGGGCTTGGCTTTGGTCAAAAAATGGTGGCAGCCTGCCTCGCCAAGGCCAAGGAACTGGGCTACCGCCAATGCTACCTAGAGACGCTTGTGCGCATGGAACAAGCCAACCGACTTTACCAGAAAATGGGTTTTGAAAAAATCTGCGGCCCGATGGGCGCAACGGGGCATGGCGGCTGCGATTCGTGGTACGTTAAGGCGATTTGAAGTATTTCTCACCGTAAACACAAAAAATCGCTAAAATCGCATCTCGGAACACCAACCATTAAACAAACAAAGCCATGCAATTTGCACTTGGGATTGACCTCGGTGGCACTTCCACCAAACTGGCGCTGATTGACGCCGCCGGACACATCGTGGCCCGCAGCTCCTTCTCCACCTCCGACCGCACCGACGAGCACGATTTTTTCCGCTTCCTCTTCGAGGGGATTGACGGGCTGCTGGCTGGCCAAGACGTGCAACTGGTGGGCATCGGGGCCGGGGCACCTAGCGTGAACGAGCAGCAAGGCACCATCGAAAATGCCGCCAACCTGCCGTTTTCACCCAAAGTCGAGTTTGTGAAAACGGTGCAGGAACGCTACGGCCTGCCCGTGCACTTGGTCAAGGACAGCAACGCCAGCTCGCTGGGCGAGTGGCATTTTGGCGCAGCCAAGGGCATGACCAATTTCTTGCTGCTCACGCTGGGCACGGGCCTGGGCTGCGGTATCGTGGCCAACGGGCGGCTGCTCGGCGGCGAGTTTGGGCATGGCGGAGAGGCGGGGCATATTTGCGTGCAGCCCGGCGGCAGGGCCTGCGGCTGCGGTCGTTTTGGTTGCCTAGAGACCTATGTGAGCGCCACGGGGCTAAAGCGGACGGTTTTTGAGCTGATGTCCAATTCATTGATTGCCAGCCCGTTGCGAAGCGAAAGCTACGATGGCATGACGGCCCGCCACATCTTCGAGGCCGCGCAGTCGGGCGATGAACTGGCGCTGTTGGCCTTCGGCAAAACGGGGGAGATATTGGGCCGGGCGGTGGCCGACATGGCGGCGTGGTTTGAGCCGGAGGCCGTGGTGATGTCCGGCGGCTTGGCCATGGCGGGCGACCTGCTCTTCGTGCCCACAGTGGACAGCATGGAGCGGCATGCGCTGGCATTCCACAAGGGAAAAATCAAGGTGCTGCCCTCGACGCTGGGCGAAAACGATGCGGCACTGCTCGGTGCGGCGGCGCTGGTGTGGAAGCAGTAGCTGTTTTGCGAAGCGCAAAAAAAAAAGCCGTACTCACTGCACGGCTCACAAATTATAATCTCATGAAAAAAAACGATAAATCAGGTAGGTGGCCCTTCCTTGCCGACGACATTGGCCGCTAGGCGAGGAAAAAAGTTCCCCTCCAAAAACTAGGAGGGGAACCCGGACAGGTTGATGGGAAATGGGTTGTGCGAAACTAAAACCAACGCAATCGGAATCGGGCAACTCGTCTTTGGGAAAAAATCGGTTTTTGAAAATAGATTTGGAATAAAAAAATGTAATCGGTTTAATAAATCGGTGAACTGGGCATTTATCGCACAACGATTTTGCCTGTATGAATCAGCTTGCCGTCAGCCTCCAGTTGGAAGCTGTAAACGCCAGCGGGCATCCCGTTCCGCAGCAGGCGTAGGCGGTTGCCGGGAGCGTTCTCCTGGCGCACAAGCCGTCCGTTTATGTCAAAAACATTTATATTCAAGTTATTGCAATTCAATGTCTTAGCCTCAAAATCAATGGTCGAGGCAAATGGATTGGGGTAGGCGCTGACCGCCACGCCCGGCCTCTCAGGGCCATCCTCCACGTCGCTGATGACGATGAAGTCGAGCAGCACCTTGCCACCGATGGTGTGCGTGTAGCTGGCGGTCTGCTTGGGCACATCGTAGCCGAGGAATACCGTGGCGCTGTTCGTGATTTGGGTGCCGGTGGGGTTGTCGGCTTTTTGTGAAACCTTGAACTTCACGAATCCCTCCGACCCTGCGCCGCCGCCCGGCAGCAACTGCAGGTTTGTGAAAGTAAACCTCACCGTGCCATCTCCATTCAGCTCGAAGTCGTAGGGGTGGCTGCTTGAACCAGCTGTCACCGTGCCGAGGTCGAGAAAAGGAGAAAGCGTGTCACGAATGACCAACCGAGTAATGGTGTCCATGCTGACATTCTGGAAAAAAACATGGTACTCGATGTCGGTATTGGCTGGGATAAGGTTTTCACCGTTCTGCTGATAGCCCTTGGGATAGCCTCTGAGAATGATGTAATCGGTAAATGAACTAATATTTTCCTGTGCGTCCACGGCCACGAAGGGGTCGTTTTCGTCTTCCTGAAGTTCGGTCACAAATCCGGTAGAGTAGGTTCCTGTTGTCGTGCAGCCCTCAACGGCCACGGTGGGGTAGCTGTCGCCGGGGTGCCCCTCCGACTGCTCAGCGATGATGCGATAGGTGGCGCCATTGCTCGGCAGCGCAATACGGGTGTCTTGTCCGGCTAAAAGCGTGAATGAACCTTCAAAGCCTAATATATGGTCTTCAATGACGATGAAGCCTTTTGGCGCTTGCATGTCACCTGTTCCCTTGTTTTTTATCCTAAACTCAATGGAGTCGGTGTCGCAAAAGCCGTTCACCTCGATACTGGCCATGTCCCAGTTCGGTGAAACAGGCAGGCAAAACGAATCGGGCAAAATATGGGCGCTAACGATATAAGCCTCGGCTGGCAGCCCGTTGCAATCGGAAGTCACATTGATGGTGAAGCTCCCGCACTCGTCGAGGCCGAGCGTGTCAAGCTCGAATACCAGCAGGCTGTCGTTTTGCGAAGCGAGGGGGATGGATGAACCAACATAAGTCAGGCCATTGTCCAGAATGACGTTCACGCTCGGATTGGTGGCAGGGGCAGTGCCCGTGTTGCAGTAGGAAACGGCATAGCCGATATTGCTGCAATTTTGCGCCACCGGCGCCGAAATATCCACGTTGAGCAGTGGGCAGTCCACCACTTTGAGCATGGGGAAATTGCGCACCAGCGAGCCGTATTGCGTCGAAAACGTGACGCTGTAAGCTAATATGCAAGCCTCCCAGTAGTCATTTTTCTTGAAAACACTGACTTCGTAATCGCCTGAATCGAGCGTGATTTCGTAGTTGCCATCGGCATCGGTGGTGCCGAAGAAGGTTCTGGTGTCCGATTCCGCTTTCACAATCCAATCGTTCAGCCCCTGCTCGCCAGCTTGCAGGATGCAGTCACCATCGTCCACGAATACTTTCCCAGTGAGGCGGTTGGTGTAAACGCTGCCGTCTGCACTGGCTTTTATGAAAGTGACATCGTTGAAAAATATGGAAAACAGCGCATTATAGCCGATGACGATAAAGCCACCATCGGCGGTAGGTGTTACCGCTTGGCCAACGTCCACGTGGCTGCCCCTGCCGATGTTGTTCGTCCAGATTTGATTGCCGTCGTTGTCGAAACGGGCAAGGAATGCGTCGGAGTTGGCGGCGTCAATTTCCGTGACGCCCGTGACCACGAGGTCGCCGTTGTTTACCTTGGCCAAATCATTGACGAGGTCGCCGAGCGGGCCGCCGAAGGTTTTTGACCAGAGCAGGTTGCCGTCAAGGTCGGTTTTCAACAGCCAGCCCTCCGAGGTGGAGCCGGTATGCCCGGCCAAGGCCACATTGCCATCGGCAGCCAGTTCGAGGTCGAGCAACTGGTCAATATCGGTAGGCGAACCATAGAACTTGCTCCAAAGCTCATTGCCATTGAAGTCGAGCTTGAGGAGGTAGCCGTCCTTTGTGCCGTTGACGGGGTTGATGGCGTTGCCAGCCACGAGGTAGCCATCGGCGACTTCGAGCACGGCCCAGCCATCGTCTTCGCTGGAGGGACCGTAGGTGTTGCTCCAGACTTGGTCGCCTTGGGCATCCAGTTTCAGGAGGTAAACATCACGCTCGCCGCTGGCGATGTTGGTGGTAGTGCCCACGAGGAGGTAGCCACCGCTGGCGGTCGTTGGGATGATGCGGTAGCCCAACTCGTCGTTGTTGGTGTTGCCAAACTGTTTGTTCCATTGTTTTTGCCCCGCCGCATTGATTTTTAGGAGATAAATATTGGCGTCGGATAATTGGGTGGCCCTGATGTCGCCCGCTACCAAGAAGCCGTGGTCGGGTGTTTCGGTTATGGAATAGCCATGTGAAATAAAGCCATCGTCGTAGGTGTTCGACCAGATTTCGGTGCCGTCCACGTCGGTGCGGATGACGTATGCCTTGTAGTTGTTGCCAGCGCCCGTGCTTTCGCTAGAGCCTACGCCCACGAAGCCGAAGTCTTGGGTCTGGATGATGGACTGGCCGAGGTCGTCGTTGTTGCCACCGAAGTAGATTTCCCAGCCCTGCGCATTGACGGCAAGGCAAGCCATCATCCCGGCAAGCAGCAGCAATGCCCGCATCAGGCCAAGCGGCCTAGGAGTTGGATGGGAAGATGTCTTTAACAATTGAATCATGGGTCTAAGTTTCAAGCTGTTCTTCGATGACGATACAAATGTGAAAACATCCTTGCCTACAATCAAAGACAAAAAACGGCGTTT
>JALOMF010000228.1 GCA_025455635.1 Saprospiraceae bacterium
AATCGCGTGAGTTCCATGTAGTGCACCGTACATAACTTGACCGCCGTACTAACACGCTGGAAATTAAAGCCATTACAAAAACGTCCAATATCTGTGAAAACAACTGCAGTTCCATTTCATGGCGGCTCACGTTTGTCAAGCAAGCGAAATAACTTGTTGCTTGGCTAGCTCGATGATTTGTGAAAATGGCCAGGCAACTTCCGCGAAGACTAACTTAATTGGTTCGTAGTTCCCCATATCTGATAGCAGTTGAATGTTCAGTCAAACTTTCGAGCTAATTATTAAATTGACACAATGGCCATCAATCAACCATGTATAATTTGTGACATTTCCATTGAGATTGCTCCCAATCCCATCCAAATTAATTTCTTGGTCATTATTGAAATAGTTATAAGTAAATGTTGCATGCATATCTGGAACACAACATGCCCCCATGTTGCTCATCAAGCTACTCCTAGCCCCTTCGATTGCGTCCCTCATCCTGTCCCGCTGCCCCACTGTGAAATATTGGTAGCAATCCCCATAGTCCATGATGTTACCATTAGGGTCATTTTCATCCATAGTAAATGGGCCGCTATCTAAATCGGTTTGGCATTGATTAGTCGTTTCGCACAAGAATAGCGTGCCATCTGGTCTGGTATCACATACGCAATCGTTATCTGTCAAGCAATCGTTGTTGGTGCAATCGGCGAAATTGTCAAACGGCCCAAACGTGTGCTTTAGGTTTAAATAATGGCCAACCTCGTGAGCCATACCAAAGCCGTTTAGGCTGGAAGCCTCTATTACGATGCCGTCATACCAACTCCCATGGGCTGTAGCAAGTGTAGAATAACCAACAAGAGAACATTCGTTTGGTGCATTTTGACAAATATTACCTACCACCCACACATTCATAAAATCAGTTCTGGGGTATTGGTTGGCTGTGCCAAAAGCTGTTTTGATGCTTTGAGCTTGAAAAGCAGGATTGTCCTCAGTAGCTCTATCCAAATCGTTAAAATTACTACTTGAGTTTCTAGTTATATCGGCCAAACAAAATGCTATGTCAATTGGACCAGCATTACTACCTACAGGGTCAATCGCCGTTCCTTGGAACACACCATTCAAAAACTGCATGGCATCTGCTAACTGTTGGTCGCTTAAGTTAGAACCAGTACCTGTGGTCTCGCCTGGTGCATGAACAATGTGAATAGCTACTGGTATCGTCAACAAACCAGTATTCATTGACTTTAACTGGCCATTTTTGGACTTTTCCAAGTAAGCATTTTCAAGCTCCTTTTTCCTTACTGAATAGGTTTTGTCTGATGTGATAATATCACTCTCGTAGGAAAACGTATTACATGTTGGCTGCTGGGCAAAAGCAGTCCGCATGTCAATCACTAGCATTGCAAGTACCCACATGAATACTCTAAACCCTAGTTGCCAACATAAATTGGATTTACCAAAACAAATAACAAGTCTCTTTTTCATAATCAAAAAATTTTAGGTTTATATCCTCCCACGACCCTCCCACCCCACCGAGGCGTAAGTCCCGTGCAGAAAATCCAAGAAAAACAGCAATACACAACCACAGCCTGCAAGCGCAGCACCCGGGCAGCACGGGCATGGCAAGCCCCTAGCGGGCTAGGCCAATGCCTGCGACCACGTACAATGCAGCAGCTAGAACCCCCTAGCGGGGCGCAGCCACGGTTTTAGTAGTTACTTTCATACAGGTGGGTAAGCACGCTTGTCGGCGGTGACAAGCAATGGGAACCGGAAACTGGGTTGTTGGCTTTTGGCCAATGGCTCATGGAGCTGTCCCAATTTTTCAATTTCCATCAATCAGGCAAGTAGTTCACTGCGGGTTCGGGTAGTTGTCCGCCATGCCCTGTTTCGGGCTAAATCACTGCGGGTTCGGGTAGTTGTCCGCCATGCCCTGTTTCGGGCTAAATATTGTGCATCATCTTTTAAAAAAAGCTCTTCATTCAACAAGTCTTAGGTAAATTTATGCGGCTGGGTGGAATTGTCCATATTTTTCAAGAAAAATGTTTTACATTTTTTTATCAAGTATGCAATCAAAACACATAACCCCCGTAACTGCACGATAAGCCGCTCGGACGTTGTTCAAGCAGTGTTGCAAACAACCTTTGCTCAAGCTTTAAAAATATTGGAAACATGCCTTTACTTGACACCATTCAGCAACACGTTACGTCTGAAGTCGTCACAACCGTTGACAAGGCCATCACCGTTTTGGAAAACGCTCTCAAGGAACTTGTGCGCAACCTATCGCCAGAGGAGCGCCAGCGCTAAGGCAGCATCAATGAGCGCAACAAGCTCTTGGTGAACAAGGTCTTGGTGAACAAGGTCTTGGTGAACAAGGTCTTGGAATTTCGGAACACCCAGTCCGATTTCGGCAGCCCCGATGTGTGGTGGGACGAGTTCGAGGCCGACTACGCCGACCGCTCCTTCCTCGAAACACGCATGAACCGCATCCTAAGCCTCGTGGAGCGCATGGGCAGCGCAAAAACCCAATTTACCTAACCTCCCTCCTTGACTACGCCTACACGCAGTGCTAGGCCGATACCGAGGCGGGCGGCTGTCAAATCAAGTGCGAAGAACTGCGGCAGTTCTTCCCGAACACGGGCAGCAATGGCAATTCCGAGCCGCCAGCTTCGCCGGATGCGCTTGGGGTTCCGCCGACGGAATAATGCGCTGGCCATGCCTTAGCGCTCAAAATACAGCGGGGCTTCTTGGGTATCGCGCCTAAGAAGCCCCGTTTTTTTTGTAAAAAAATCACAAGGTTTTGAAAATCAGCGCTTTAATTCAGCGTCAAGCCAGTCAAGCCCGTAAAAATACCAGTCCAATAACCTAAAACTTTGGTAAAACGACCTAAAATTTGGGGTTAATGGACGTAAAATTTAAGCAAATAGACCTAAAAATTTAAGTTCCCCAACCCCAATTTTTACCCCCAAACCCCAATCCTTAGGTTCTCTCACCCGCTCACTCTCTCATCCGCTCACACCCTCACATCTCATGTATCTCCCAAGCATTCTTGTTCTCCACATCGCCCAAAATGGAGAGGTAGTTCATGTAGCGCAGCGGGCTGATTTCGCCGGACTCCACGGCGGCCTTCACGGCGCTTTTGGGTTCGTTCTTGTGCAGGCATTGCCCACCGAAGCGGCATTCCGCCAATTTTTCGAAGATTTTCCTGAAATTTCGCCCTAGGGCTAGTACGCTTCATTTTCGGACATAGCATCATCGCTGCCAAGAAGAAGAAATACATCTAAGCCATCAGTTTTATTTCGGTCGAAAAACATTATTTTTGTTCAAAATTGAATGTCCATGTTCGAGACCACATTCGCACAGCCAGCCCAGCCGCCGCTACAATTGAAGAAAAAAGAGCGGTTTCGAGACCACATTCGCACAGCCAGCCCAGCCGCCGCTACAATTGAAGAAAAAAGAGCGGTTTGTGACCCTCCGGGAATATGTCCTTTGGGAGGCTAAACGTGATGAAAAATATGAGTATCACAATGGTAAAATTGTCAAAATGGCATACGCAAGAGGCCCGCACAATGAAATCACGGTTAACGTTACAGCCGCATTAAAGGCCGCCATTCGGATGCTCACAAAGAAATACCGGGTCTTTAGCGGCGACCAAAAAATCTACCTGCCGGAAGTCAATCATGGCGTTTACCCCGATGCCGTCGCAGTGTGCGAAGCGCCTGAATATTGGGACGACGATACGCTGTTGTTAGTCAATCCTTTGCTTATAGTGGAAGTCTTGTCAAAAAGCACCCAGAAATACGACCGGGAAGGCAAGTTTGACTTATACAAGACCCGCCCTTCCTTCGAGGAATACGTCCTCGTCCGCCAAGACACCTGTGAAGTGGAGACCCGCTACCGGGAGGAGCCGGGATTGTGGCGGGAAACTGTTATTACCGACCCCAACGGCTCAGTCTTTCTCAAATCGCTCGGCTGTTCCGTCTCCGTTGCGGATATTTACGAGAACATTGATTTTCCAATACCGCCTACCAAGAAATAGCACCTACAAAGTTTCAGAATTGGGAAGTACAAGATAGCACAGGTAGAATTAACTGGTAGCATTACCAGTTCAACCAGTTCAACCAGTTCAACCAGTTCAATCATGGCCGCTCACCGCTCACGCGCTCACACCCTCACATCTCATGTATCTCCCAAGCATTCTGGTTCTCTACATCGTCCAAAATGGAGAGGTAGTTCATGTAGCGCAGTGGGCTGATTTCGCCGGACTCCACGGCAGCCTTCACGGCGCATTTGGGTTCATTCTTGTGCAGGCATTGCCCACCGAAGCGGCATTCCGCCGATTTTTCAAAGATTTCCCTGAAATTATGCGCCACGTCGAGCGGCGATAGGTTGTTGAAGGCCAGCATCTTGATGCCCGGCGTGTCAATGATGGAACCGCCAAAACTGAGCGGGAACATCTCGGCGAAAGTGGTCGTGTGCTGGCCCTTGCCGGAGTGGTCGGAGATGTCGCCTGTGCGGAGGTCGAGCGTGGGTTCCACGGCGTTCACGAGGGTGCTTTTGCCCACGCCTGACTGGCCGCTGACGAGGGTGATTTTGTCCTTCAAAAAATCGTGCAAGGCATCCACGCCATCGCCCGTCTCGGCGGAAACGAGCATGACCGTGTAGCCGATGCCCTCGTACAAATCCTTGAGAATCAGGAAAGTATCCAAGTCGTAGTCGCCGTAGCGGTCGGCCTTGTTGAACACGATGCAGGTGGGGATATTGTACGGCTCGGTCATGAGCAGGAAGCGGTCAATAAAGCCTTGTTTCAGGTTCGGCTCCACGATGGTGGTGATGAGCAGTGCTTGGTCCACGTTGGCGGCCAGCAGGTGCATGTCCCGCTTGCGCCGTGGCGACTGCCGGATGACGCAGTTGCGGCGGGGCAGCACCTCCCGGATGAGGCCCCGGCCCTCTTCGTCCGGCCCTACCATCACCTCGTCGCCCACGGCCACGGGGTTGGTGGTCTTCATGTCTTCGAGGCGCAGCTTGCCCACGATGCGGCATTCCTGCAAGCTCCCATCCTCGAACCGGACCTGGTACCAGCTCCCGGTGGATTTTACGATTGTTCCTTTATTCATTGTAAATGTGGACGGCCAACGGTGGACGGTTTACGGCTTACGGTGGACGGCCAACGGGGGACGGGGGGCGACCGTCCACCGTTGGCCGTAAGCCGTTGGCCGTTTTCCGCCAAGGGCAAAGTTAACTTGGTTTTGGGAAGGGAAGTTCCGGCGGTGCTTTAAAAACCTTTGCACTACATTTGCCCTGCCGCTTGGCATCGCCTTTTTTATGAAAAATAGCTTAGAAAAATACCGGGCCTGCACCATCCAAATCGCCACGCCGTACAGCACGGGCACGGGCTTTTTGGTGCAGGGTGCGGGCGTCATCGTCACCAATTTCCAAGTGGTGCAGGACAACCGGGAGGTGGTGGTGCAGGGGCTTCACCTGCCCCGGCAAATGGCGCAGGTGGTGTTCACCGACACCAAGCACGACCTTGCACTGGTGGCATTGCCCACGGTGCTGGAGGCTGGGCACGGGGCCGTTTTGGCCGAAGGCCGCAGCACCGCCAAAGGCGATTTGGTGCAAGCGATGGGGCATCCGTTCGGGCTGAAGTTCTCGGCGCTGGCAGGCAACGTGACCAGTACCCGGCACCCGATGGGCGGCCTCGCCTACCTTCGGCACGATGCGGCACTGACGCCCGGCCACGGCGGCGGGCCATTGGTGAACGAGGAGGGGGAGGTCGTGGGCGTCAACGTGTTCGTGGCCAGCGAGGGCGAAGCGATGGGGCTGGCGCTCCCTGTGCGGCACCTGGCCGAGCTACTGAAGGCTTGGAAAAAAGGCGGCGGCAGCACAGGCACCCGCTGCATGGCTTGCGAGGCGGTGGTGTTCAAGGCCAGCCTGGAAGAAGGCCGCTGCCCCAGCTGCGGTGCGGACGTTGACTTGCCCGACGCTGCCCCCATGTACGAGCCGAGGGGAATCGCCCGTACCATTGAGGAGATTCTGGGCAAATGCGGCCACGATGTGCAACTGGCCCGGCGTGGCCCCAATGTCTGGGAAGTGGCCAGCGGCAGCGCCAAAACTTTTATCAGCTACTACGAACCCAACGGCCTCATCGCTGGCGATGCCATACTTTGCGACCTGCCCAGCGAGGGGCTTGAGCGGGTGTATGAGTTTTTGCTCCGCAAAAATTATGAACTGGAAGCACTGAGCCTCAGTGTCCGGGGGCAGGAAATCGTGCTTTCGCTGGTCATTTTCGACCGCTACCTCAGCCTCGACACGGGGATGAAGCTTTTCAAAAACCTGTTCCAGAATGCCGACAGCTTGGACAACGTGCTGGTCGAACAGTACGGGGCTGGCTGGAAGGTGGATGCTGAGGATTGATGGATAAATTATCACAAAAATATCATGGAAATACCGACCGCCCACCTGCGCACCGCTACCATTGACGACGTAGCGCTCATCCTGCAATTCATCCGGGAACTGGCCGAGTACGAGCGCATGCTCGACGAGGTTGTGGCCACCGAGGGAATGCTCCGTGAAACGCTGTTCGGCGACAAGCCCGCTGCCGAGGTCTTGCTCTGCTACGAGGGGGAAGTGCCAGCGGGGTTTGCGCTGTTTTTCCACAATTACTCCACCTTCAAGGGCAGGCCGGGCATTTACCTCGAAGACTTGTACGTGCAGCCAGCGTTCAGGGGGAAGGGCTACGGCAAGCTGCTGTTGTCAGCCTTGGCCAAGTTATGCGTGGAGCGCAACTGCGCCCGGCTGGAGTGGTCGGTGCTGGACTGGAACACGCCTTCCATCGAGTTTTACAAAAGCCTAGGGGCGCAGCCCATGGACGAGTGGACGGTGTTCCGGCTCACGGGCAAGGAGTTGGAGAAGCTGGCTGGTTGAGGGCGATGCGGTCAGTTGAAGCACTGCACCCGTATGGTTGGCAGCGTGATTTCGTTGCTGCGGTTGCCTGCCCGGTCTTCGATATAGACCTTGTAATTGATGCGGTCGTAAGGGTATTCTTCGTATTCGTCGGTGCAGGGGCTGGTCGAAAACAGCGAGTCGGGGAAGATGCAGCAGGTATTCGCAATGAAAAAAGTGATTTTGCCCTTGATGCCGTTGGATGCGCCAAGCTCCGGCACGAAAGGAATCTGGCGCTTCAGTTCAAACCCATCCCGGCTATCGGTGTAGAAAAGGTTGTTCTCCCCATTCTCACTGCCAATGTCACCGTTTCCGTCCGTGAAAGAAATAGTCGCAAGCACCGAGTCGGTTGCCACGCCCCGCACCAAGAGGGTATCGCTCATGGAGACGAACTCGATGACGGGTTCAATTGGGTATTCAGGTGCTTTCACGCAGCCGAGCACGATGGTGAGCGATACGACGAGCAGTATGGCGAAATTGGCGATTAGCTTCATGACGAGATATTTTGTTTTCGGTTGCCAAGTTAAGGGATTTTCACTTGCCTTGAAAAATCAGTGCCGCCCTCAGCGGAAAACTGTCTTTTATTTTCCAGTAGAACGGCGAAATCGCCCAAATGGATGTGGCGGAAGTGCTTTTTCAAAGAAATTTCAGGAAAACGCTAAAAAAATGCGGGCCTAAAAATCCAAGCTTGCGAGCCAGTCGTATGTGGTTTGGATTGTGAGAGAACTTTGCATCTGCCCTAAATCAGGCAATCAATTAGGCTTTATCAGAAACTAAGAAACGGTTTCCAAGACAATCAAACCAAGAAGGGGGCAAAAATCGGTGACTGGAGCCTGGCTCCACTGGCACCGCTTTGCCCATTTGTTGGCGGGGTAGCTTGGAGGCATTACATATTTATCAAACTAAAACTAAGAATCGCATGAGATTATTCAACTCCTCACATTCCTTGCGCAAGCCAAGCCGCTTTGATTTGCTTGCAAAAATGTGGATTCCCTGCTTTTTGTTCCTGTTGGCCGTGGCCACGCACAGCAGTGCCCAAACCGCCTTCGCCCTGTCGGGCAACAACCTCGTGACCATGGACTTGGCTTCGCCAAATTCGGTGGTCACAGTCGGCACGGTCACGGGCATTGCCGCAGGCCAAAACATCGAGGGCCTCGACTTCCGGCCCAACACGGGCCAGCTCTACGCCATCGGCTACAACCAAACCACTGGCGAGGCCCGGCTTTACACCATCAGCCTGACCACTGGCGTGGCCACTGCCATTGGGGCAGCCCCGGTCATGCTGCAGCCGGACATGGGCGAGGTCAATTTTGACTTCAACCCTACGGTGGACCGCATCCGGGTGACGGGCAGCAACAATGCCAACTACCGCCTGCACCCCGTCACTGGGGCCATTGCTGCCACCGACGGCGCTTTGAGCTACGCAATGGGCGATGCCAATTTCGGCACCGACCCGTTCATCGCCGCAGGCGCCTACACCAACAGCTACATCGGGGCGACCACGACCACGCTCTACAACTACGACGCCGCCCTGAACGTGCTAACCACCCAAAACCCGCCCAACAATGGCACGCAGAACACCCTCGGCGCATCGGGCATCATGACCAACGTGCCCAACCCCGTGGTGGACATGGACATCGTTTTCAATGCTGCTTCGCAAACCAACACGGCCATCCTGGTCGCAGCTACCGGAGCTTTCCAAGCCACCGATGTTTACACCTTGAACCTGGCAACGGGCGCTGCCACGGCCATCAACCTGCTGCCGTTGCCCTTGCCAATTGACGATATTGCCCTTCAAATTCAGCAGGTTGTGCCATCCCAAATCACTGGCCAGCTAGTTTACGCCATCTCCGGCAACAACAGCCTCATCAGCTTTGATTCCAAGCTGCCGGGCGTCATCCGCAGCATCACTCCCACCAGCGGTGTTTTTGCTGCGCAACCTTTGGCTGGCCTCGATTTCCGGCCTGCCACGGGCGAGCTGTACGCCATCGGGTACAACAACGCATCGGGAATGGCACGGCTCTACACCCTCGACCTGAACACCGGGGCAGCCACTGCCATCGGCACCGACTCGGTGATGCTCGTGCCGGGCATGGGGGCCATCACTTTTGACTTCAACCCCACGGTTGACCGCATCCGGGTGATGGGCAGGAGCGGCGCCAATTTCAGGATGCACCCAATGACTGGGGCAGTGGCGGCCACCGATGGTAGCCTCGCTTTTGCCGCAGGCGACATGAATGCTGGTGCTACCGCAAACATCGGGGCGGGGGCCTACACCAACAGCTTCAATGGCTCCACGGCCACCACGTTGTTCGACTACGACATCGTGCTGAATGTTTTGGCTTCGCAAATACCGCCCAACAACGGCACACTGAACACCATCGGCGCATCGGGAATCACCGTAAACGCAGCCATGCCGACCATTGACATGGACATTTTTTATGAGTACGCCGATGGCAGCAATACCGCTTATCTGAACGCCAACACGGGAACTGGAGCGATTGACAATTTTTACGAAGTAAACCTAACTACTGGCGCAGCCACGCTGCTGGGCAGCATAGGTTTGGGCATACCCGTGCGCAGCATAGCTGTCGTGCTGGATGCGCCAACACAGCCTTCCACTACTTTCGTCGCCAACTTGAGCGGCCACCAACAGGCATTTCCGGTCGCTTCGGCTGGTAACGGGGTCATCACTGCCACGCTGACGGGCAGTGAGTTGGTCGTCACGGGCGACTACAGCGGCATGACCGGGCTGATTGACCTCAATATTGCCGGAGGCGCACATATCCACGCTGGCTATGCGGGCCAAAACGGCGGTATCGAGCTGGAACTCGTGCCCACCCCCGGCACCGATGCCACGGGCGGTACTTTTGCAGCGGCGGTGAACACGTTTACGCTTACGCAAGCACAGCTCGACCTGCTGCATGGCCGCCAACTCTACGTCAACATCCACACAACGGCCTATCCTGCTGGTGAAATCAGGGGGCAACTGCTGCCCGAAGCGGATGCATATTTCTCGACCAATTTGTTCGGCAGCAACGAGGTGCCTTCCTTGTTTTCCAATGGCAGCGGCTCGCTTTCCCTGGAGTTGCACAACGATACCTTGGTCGTTACAGGGGCTTTTGACAACCTGGACGGCAAGTTCAATGCTGCCATTGCCGGAGGCGCACACCTGCACAACGGCTTGGCGGGGCAAACGGGCGGCATCGCCATCGAACTCGTGGCCACGCCCGACGACGACCTCTACGGC
>JALOMF010000229.1 GCA_025455635.1 Saprospiraceae bacterium
TTCAAAAACTGGTTCACGTCCGCAATGAAGTACCCCACCGTTTTGACCTCGCCGTTTTGCCCGGAGAAGACGGTGCTTGTGCCGCTAGCATTGGCATCGGGAAAAGTAGCCACCCAAGTCCCCGTTGAGCCGTTTGCCGTGAAGGTGAAGGTGAAACTGTCGTCTGCCGGATTCGAGGGCGTACCCAAGTCGAAACAAACAGTTGGAGTGGTGGAAACGGTGATGTTGCAGGAGGAGTTGTACACAAAACTGGCCGGTGCCGATATCGCTTCGTTGTTCTGTTCGTTCGATTCCTGAACTGTGCTTGGCTGGTCAATCTGTGCCGTGACTACGCCGACGTTCCCGTAAAATTCGGTAGCAGGTATAGTAACTTGCTGATTGATGCTTAACGATTGCCCAACGGAGAGTGCACTAACCGGGACATCAATCAGGTCAACGCCGTTGCCAACCTCTATGTGAAGATTGGTGGCAGTAGAAGCAGCCAATCCAATGTTGCTTACAATACAAGAAAAATTGAATGGCGAACCAATAACAACGGTTGAAGGTATCTGGGCGTTCGTGACCGTCAAATCTGGTAAAAAAGTGCTGCCTTGCTCCGTCAGGCACCAGTCGTCCACTGTCAGGCTGCCCGCCCCGTCCTTGTAGGCAATCGCGTAAACATAAGCCGCCCCAACAGGTGCTGTTATCATTTCGGTGATTTCGGTGTAATCGGTGCCGATGGTATAATTCCCAGTGCCGAAGGCCGGGACGTTGATGTAGGAAGCATCCAGGAATCGGATACCAACCGATTGGAATGCAAAGGCACCGCCCATTTTTGCCCATGCGCTGAAGGAATAGTTTTTCCCTGGTGTGGTGGGCAGAATAAACCCTATGGAACCGTAGCCCGTGCCGCCCACCGTGGCCGCCTTGGTGCCGGAATGGGCTGTGCTGGTGATGGTCACGTTGCCGCCATCGGTGTTCCAGCCCGTCAGCCCGTTCTCGAAGCCGGGATTGGTGAGGAGGTTGCCCGTGCAGGTTTGGGCCACCAGGTTGGCAAAGCAAAATACGAGTAAAATAATGCCAGCGAACCTTGAAAGGGAAGAGGGTAGTTGCTTGTTCATAATCTTGAATTTTAAGGTACTTTAAAAACAATGCTCAAAGTTGGCATGATAACAATTGGTATTCAACTTCATTTTTTAGCGTTTCTCAAGCAAAAAACCCCTGCTTTTTCACAAAAAAACATCAAAACAAAAGGCAATTGCAAGGCATTTCTCGACTTAAAATTCAGCCCACCTTTTCAAGAAATGGTGAAAATGATGGCGAATTGCCGTCTATCCCTTCCTTTTTCGAACCAGAAATTTGAATAGGCGATAAATAGAGCGGATTCCAAACGCAGGTTTCCAATCATTTGTACCTTTCGCCCTCATCAATCACAGCACCATGCAAGTCAAGATATTTTCCGACTACCAAGCCCTATCAGCCGAAGCCGCCGACACCATGCTGGCCATCGTCCGGCAAAAGCCCGACTGCCTCATCGGCGTCGTTTCCGGCGACTCGCCCCGGCTGGCCTACGACCTTTTTGTGGAAAAAGCCCTCGCCAGCGGCCTTGACTTGGGCGGGGTCTGCTTCGCTGGCTTCGACGAATGGGTGGGCATTCCGCCCGAAAACGAGGGCAGTTGCCATGCTTTCCTGCACCGCCACCTGTTCACGCCCCTGCGTTTGCCGCAGGCGAACTACCACGTCTTCGATGCCATGAGCGCCGACCTGCCCGGCGAGTGCCAGCGCATGGACGACTACATCGCCGAGCGGGGCGGCCTCGACCTGCTGCTGGTCGGCGTGGGCATGAACGGCCATATCGGCTTCAACGAGCCGGGCGTGGACTTCGGCAACTACGCCCACGTGCAATTGCTGGAGGGCATCACCCTGACCGTCGGTCAGAAATACTTCCAAACGGCCACGGAACTCAAATACGGCATCACCCTCGGCCTGCGCCACCTCATGGAGGCGCACCAAGTGCTCATGCTCGCCAATGGCCGCAAAAAAGCCGACATCATGCAGCAGGCCCTGGAAGAAGAGGTCAGCCCAGCCGTGCCCGCCAGCATCATCCGCACCCACCCCAACAGCGAGGTGCTGCTGGATGCAGAGGCGGCCTCGCTGCTGGCGCACCAGCCGAATAATCATCGTGGATAAGTACTTCGTTGAAATTGGGAAATCGAAGATTCACGTAAGTAAATTATGACCCAATGCATTGATTTTCAGTACATTGCCTCAATTACGAATTTTAATTAATTTCCAATTTCTACTTAGGTTGCCCGACCTGGAAATAGGGCATGGACAGGACGGACTTCCCCCGCAACCAACCCCAACCCTGTGCTTTGCGCTTACAATTTCCTTGTTTTCACAAAAGCCATGACCTTGTCCTTCTCCAACCAGAGCAGGGCTGCTGCGCAAAAAGCAACGACCAAGGCCAACAGGAAAAGCTGCCCGCCGTCGTCCTGCACCTCGATGCCCAGCACGAAGAGGTGGGAGGCGATGGCCCCTGCCATGGTGCCGAGTGCGAGGGCCGCCCCCAACCAAGTGGTACGGGGCCAGAGCAGCAGGATGCTTGCCACCAGTTCTGCCACCCCGCTACCGATGCGCCCGAGCGGCTCGATGCCAAGGGTGGTGAAAATATAGACGGATTCGGGCGCTCCCGTGAACTTGAAGTAGAGGGTCTGGAGCAGGATGGCTGCCGCAACGAGGCGCAAGGCCCATTTGATGGTGTTGGTATTCATGTTGATGGATAGATGAATGTTTTTACTTAAAAATGTTTTTCCAGTTCTTATCGGCCTTGGTTTTCAAAGCGTTTTCGTCCTTGTTCCAAGTGGTTAAAGTATTATTGAAAAACGCATTGTAGAACAGGTATAACTTGCCGTTAATTACCTTATAAGTTTCAGGGTTTACTTCCACTTTTTCGCCATTGGCGCCCATTGCATACGCACACCAGCCGCCATAAGCGGGCTTGTAGGCATCGGGGTTTTTCAGGAATTTATCTTTATTGGCGGCATTGGCAAAATAATAATTAACCCCATCGGAAGTGGCTTGGTTGCTGGGTTTTCCCTTTATGGGTTTTCCGCTGAAATAACTGACGGCATCATATCCTTCCAGCGCAACGCCTTTTTCAAGGTTGAAATGCTTGGTGTTTAATGCAGCGTTTTGTGCGGGCAAATGGGTGGCAACGATTGTTGCGAAAGCAATTAAAAACAATGAAATAAGGTATCGCATATTTTGATTTAGTTTAAAAGATGAATGCCCATGCATTAGCGCTTATTGGGGGATTGGGCCCCTTGGCTCAAACAAGCGCTGTATCAATGCCGGATGACGATGGTTTGCGTGCTCGTATGCGCACCACTGCTCAGTTGAATGGCATAAACCCCATTGCGGAGCGATGCTGTGGAAACTACGGCCTGGGCGCCGCTGTGCTCGCTCCGGTGTGCCAGCCTCCCGTCGGCGGCGTAAATGGCCACCCTGAACCCGCCCACGCCATTGGCAGCAATGTTCAGGCGCTCGTTGGCCGGGTTCGGGAATACCGAGCATAGCGGCAGTTGGGCCACCTCCTCGTCGGCAGCGACAGGGCCGCCAGAGGAGCTGGTATCGGTGCGCCCGCTTTGCAGCACGGCCTTGTCGGTGGTGGCTTGCAGGATGGCAACGGAGAAAATCCGGTCGAAGTCCCAGACCATGTCGGCAGTGCCCGAGAACTCGAAAACCGCCGAGTCGCCCAGCGTGGGCAGGTCAATCGCCAAGCCACCGGGGGCGGTCAGGGCACGCCGCAGCACGTTGGGGTGGGTGTCTTCGCCGTTGCCGCCGTTGACGAAGACGGTGTCCTCTGCCAAGCCGACAAACAGCAGGGCCTGCTGGAGCGAATGTGGGGCCACGGCCTTTACCACGACCCTCGTTGCGTAGTTGCCGTTCGGCGTTTTCTGCTGCGCAATGCCGATGTCGAACGGGGTGGTCTGGTTCAGCAGCGGCTCGAAGAGGCTGGGCGAGCTAAAATTGGAACCGGGGTGCAGGCTGCCGTTCAGCATGAGCTTGGGCGTGCTGCCGTAGATGCCGTAGAAATTGGTGCGGGCATCGTTGTCGGCTTCGTTTTGCTGGTTCAGGATGCAAGTCGGATAAGGCGAACTTGGATGGATGGACAGGTGCATGACCGCCGGATTGGCAGCGAGGTTGTCGTACAGCGCCGGGTTCCGGGAGGCACAGATGCTGCATTTGGTGTTGGTGAAATGCTCCGCAACCGGGCGGAGGGCCACTTGGGCGCTGGCTGTGGTACCCAAGTGCAGGCCCAGCAGCAGGGTGAACAGGAGTCGGAGGATGGTCGAAGGAAATTGCATCATGGTTGCGTTTTGAACAGTAGTCGGCTGCTGCGAACGAACCTTACAAGCCCTCCTGATTTTTTGTGAAAAATATCGCCGCACATGCAGGGCATCCATGAAAAGCCCAGCGAACAATGGGGGTTTACTGGAGTTTGCCTTTCAATTTTTCTTTCAAAGCGTGGGGCGCCTTGAAGGGCGGCGCTTGGTCGAGCTGCTGGAAATAGTGCTTGAAACTTTGGTCCATGATATTGGACTGCTTGACGAAGTTGGAGCAACAGCGGCAGTAGTAAAGGTGGATTTTCACCTCCAAGTGCTGCCAAAAAGGCAAGGGCTGCTCCTTGGCCTTGAGGGCCAGCAGCGAGACTTCGTCGCAGTTGTTCAATATTTTGTGGAGGTACTTCATTTGCTCACATCACGCCCTGCTTTTCGAGGCAAGCCCGCAGCAACAGCTTGGAACGGTGGATGATGACCCAAAAATTGGACGCCGTGATTTCGTGTTCCTTACAAATATCATCGCTTTTTTCGTCGTCCATGTACTTTGCAACGAAGACCTGCCGCAGTTTGGGCGGCATTTTCTGCAAACAAAGCTCCATGAAACGGGCAAACTCTTGGCCATGCAGGTAGTCTTCGGTGCTGTTGGAGAAGTGGTTGGGGCGGATGAGGGCCTTGAAGCGGCCGTGGTTCGTTTCATCGAAAAAAGCCTCCCGAAAGGCCGGCTCCGTCTCTTGCAGGTAATCGGACAGCGGCTGCCGCTTGTATTTTGAGCGGAAAAAATCGTTGATTTTATTGTTCAGGATGGCGGTGAGCCAGGTTTTCTCGCTGCTCTCGCCCTTGAAGCCATCCCTCGCCCGGAAGGCCGAAAGCAGGGCCTCCTGCACGATGTCCTCCGCATCGGCAGTGCCCCCGACCCGCAGCATGGCCAGCGAGTACAGGTAGTCGGCATAGGTTTCCACCCATTTTTCGGGCTGCAATTGGTGCATGGTTTTGCGCTGTTTTTGCCGTTAGGCGCAGCAAGGATAGGGAAGTTGGGGATTTTTTTGGCGGAATTATATGCTTTGGGAGAATGGCAACCAATACCTAACCCGGCACCTCACCCCACCACAAACCTCCGCACGGCCAGCACTTTCCCATGGTGTTTTACTTGGTAAAAATAAACGCCGGGCACCCAGTCGGCCACGTCGAGTTGGGCGGTTTGGCTGCTGCGCCGCAACTGGTGCACGGGCTGGCCCAGCGCATTGAACACCTCGATGTCGAAGCTGGTGAAGGCTGGGAAGCCCCCTTTCAGGTCGAACACGACAAGGTCGCTGGCGGGGTTCGGCCTCGTGCCCACGCTGAAAATGGACGCGTCGAAGTCCGTGGTGCTCACTTCCCCACCCTGCCCGGCCACCAGCTTTAGGTCGTCGAAGTAGAAGCCGTCTTTGGTCAAGAAACCGCCCCCCGCCCCCAAGGTAAAGGCAAAGGTCATTTCCACGGGCGTGGAGCCTTGCAGGTATGGCGTGAGGTCCATTTCTTCCCGCACCCATCCGTCTTGGATGCCCGTGAAGATGGGCTGGCCCGTCACAAGGCCATTCGTGCCGAGCTTGGTGTAATTGCCGCAAAGCGGGATGAAGTCGCCCCCGTTCACCGAAACGGCGACCTGCGTGTAAGCGCTCTCTTCCGCCAGCTCCCATTTTGCCCAAAAACTGAGGTAGGCCGACGAGGCATCGGCCACGGTGACAGGCGTTTTCAGCAGCAGCAGGTTGGTTTCGTTGGCGGTATAATTGCCGTCCTTCGAGTCGGTGATGCAGGTGGGGGCGGAGTAGTAGGTCGCATCGGTGACGTCCCATTCGGTGGCATCTTCCCAAAAGGAAATATCGTTACCGGGGTCGAACAGCGCCACATTGGCGGAGCCGAAAACGCTCTTGACGGGCTGCACGATGGCATAGCTCCCGTTGTCCACTTTTATTTCAAACTCGATTTCCTCACCTACCTCTATCTGCGGGTCGAGCGTGTAGTCAAAGCCGTCAACCACCGACTCCAACAAGCCGAGGCTAAAGGTTTTTGGAGGTGAAACGGTCAGGATATTGTCGCTCACAGGCGTGAGCGTGACCGTGAGCGGGCTGGTGCTGGTGCCGAATTTCACCATGCTGAAAGGTACTTCGGCTTGTAGTTCATGCACGATTGCATCCTGAAAACTGGTCAGCTTGCCGTAGTTGTGCAGCAGCCGCAGCGCTTTTATGTTGATGTAAAAAGCGTCCTTGTTCAGCGGGTCAATGTCGGCCTGCATGGGCCAAAACGAGTAGCCGACCTCCGGCAAAAATGAGAGGCTTTTGCCCTTTTCGGCCTGCTCGCCATATTGCCAGTCGTTGGCGCCACCGTTTATGGGGTAGAGCACTTGGCTTGAGATGCCGTTGGTGTACTGGTTCTCCAGCGTCATAGAGTCACCGTACTGCTCGAAAAGGCCGTGGTCAGGCGTGAAAAT
>JALOMF010000230.1 GCA_025455635.1 Saprospiraceae bacterium
CTGTGATTTTGCGGATGTCCTTAAGCGTCCGGCTGCCCCTGGAGCGCAGGCCGGGCGTGGTCTCGTTCTCGAAGATTTGCTCGATGGTGAGGCGGAGTTCTTCGAGCAGCTCGGGTTCTTTTTTACAAATATTGAACAAGGTGGCGATGGAAAAACAGCGCACGGCCACTGGCTCCTGTGGGTCGGCGGCGAAGCGGAAGAGGAGGTCGGCGGCCTCCCCGGCCAGTTCGTCGGGTATTTCGATGTGCTGCAAGGCCCGCACCGTGTTGCGTTTGACGGCGTCGTGGGGCACAGGTCCGTGCAGGTTTTTTAGCAACTGTGGGAGGTAATGCGCTGTCCATTCCGGGTGCGCTTCGAGGCAATAGCTGACGGCCCAAGCGGCCCGCTGCACTACCGTTCTTTCATCATGGAGGAAAAGCTGCATCAGCTCGTCGAAGGCCGCCCGGTCGTCGCCGATGCGCTGGACGATGCGCAGGGTCTGCGCTTTGGAATGTTCTTGTAATATTTCGGAACGAAGGGAGGTCATTGCTAAATTGTTTTATTGCTGGATTGTTTTGGTGCGAGGGCAGCAATCAAGCAATTCAACAATGATTATGGTCGAATGCTCCGCTTGCTGATGCGCACTGTTTTGACCACTTTTCGGTTGGCGTCCACCATGCTCACGAGGTAGATGCCGTCGGGCAGGTCGCCGATATCGTACCTGTTGCCGTAGGCGGTGTCGAAGGTGCGCACCCGTTTGCCCAGCACGTTGGAGACCCAGAGTTGCTTGACGAAAGTGTTGCGGGTGACGGCGAGGTAGTCGGTGACGGGGTTGGGGAATACCCTGAGTTTTGATTTGTCAGATTCATTGATGGGCGTCAGTTCTTCGATGGTCGGGAAGTAATAGGCGGTATTCAGTAGCTGTTTTGGGTTGGAGAGGTCGTAGAGGTTGATGCGCACGTTGGCGGAGCCAGCTTGCCCGATGGGGAAGACGTTGAGTTGGAGCCTGGCGGTGTCGCCGGGCATCAGGATGACTGGGGCGTAGGGGATGCGGTCATAGAAATCAACGTTGGTGGTATTGGTGGTGAAATAGCAGGTGTTTTGGTCGCAGACCGAGAAGCGCCAAGCGCTGGGGGCTTCGTCCACGATGAGTTCCCAGCGGAGGTTGATGGGCTGGCGGCCCGTGTTTTTCAGGCGCAGGTGGCAGGTGGCATCGTCGTAGGTGCTGCTCAGGTCAAACTCGATGGTGTTCTCCCAAGTCGGCGGCACCACGTCGAGGGAAAGTTGGGCTTGGGGCTTTTGTGCCCAAAGCAAGGCCATGAAAATGAAAAGTAGAACCTGTTTCATGTTTTAATTATTGCGCTGCAAAGGTCGGTGAAATTATCTGGGGGTTACTGTTCAAATGATGGGCAAATTGACCAAAAATCTACCTGCTTTCAACCTGTTTATCGTTTTGTTAACGAAAATAGCCTTTGGCAAACGCAAAAAGCCGTGCCCTGATTCGGGAGCACGGCTTTTTTGTCAAATGGGGGAAGCAGATTTCACAACATACGGTTATGGCCGCAGCCCTTGTTTTGAAAGGCGAAGGGTCTTCAGCACTTGGCCATTTTCGTCGAGCAAGTTGACGAGGTAGAGGCCATCGGGTGCGTTGACAAGCTCGTGCTGTCTGCCTGTTTGGTGGGCGAACTGTGCCACTGGCTTGCCGAGCAGGTTGTGTACGGCGATGGATTTCACGAGCGGGTTGTCGGTGATGCTGAACTGCCCGGTCGAGGGGTTTGGGTACAGTTGCACGCCGGCCAGCTCGGCTGGCTCCTTGGTGGAGGAGATTAGGCACTGTGGGTCGTTGATGCTGATGTCGTAGATGAGGGTCTCGATGATTTCATCAGGGTTTTCAACGGTCGAGAACTCCAAGGTGATTTGGCAGCAGCCAGCAGAAGCGCCGGGCCTAACGTGCAGAATGAAATTGTCATAAATTTCGCTGGGTGCTAGGGTGAAGGGGGCGATGAGCGAAGGGTTTGTAGCTGGGTCTATATTGCTGTTGACGCTTTCGGAATAGCATTGAACATTGTCGCAAACCAAGGTCGTCCAGTCTGAGGGGCAGGAAGATGGTGTTATCCTGTTCCATTTCAAGTGGAGGGTATCATTGGTGGTGTTGGTGACGTCCACGTGCTCCTCTAGGTCGTTGAACTGGTTGAGGTTGACGCCTTCGTAAGTGATGTTTTTAGGATTGGGGTTGATGGTCAGCGTTTGGGCATTGGCGAAGCCCAGGATGGAAGCTGAAAAGAAAAATGAAAGTAAAACCTGTTTCATGATGATGAATTTGGATTTGAAATGATTGATACGGTTGCATCTTTTGAAGTAGCAGCAACAAAGTGCGTGAAATTAACTCAAAAATGCAAAAAATTGGAGGCCCACGTTGTGTTTTGGATAATTTTAGCCTAAAATAACAAATGGGGCGGCTACTGCCGCCCCATCCGAAATGATACAGGAACCTTGGTAGGTCTGTAAAATTACTTGACCACGTTCAGCTTGCGGGTGATTTCGCCCTCAGCTGTACGGATTTTCACGAAGTACATGCCAGTGCTGGCAGGGTTGTCCCAAACCAAGTTTTGTTCGCCGGCGCCAACCAATTGGCTGTCGAGCAGGGAAGTCACGAGCTTGCCAGTTACATCGTGGATGGTCACTGAAACTTCGCCAGCTTTTGCCATGGTGAAGCCGATATTGGCTTGGCTAGAAGCTGGGTTAGGGAAGATGGTTACTTTGCCATCAACGATTGCATCTTCAACGCCGCTTACGACTGTGCCGAAGATGTTGATGTTGTCAAGGAAGAGGTTGTTGCCGAAGTCAGAGTTGACCGTGAAGCGTACCACCAATTCTTCTGTGCCATCGAAGTTAGACATGTCAATGGCTTCTTTGCGCCACTGTGCGGCAGTGGGCACGAAGAAAGTCGTGCTTGCATTTGCAGTCTTGAGTGCAGCGCCTGCTTTGTCATAAACATCCGTCCAAGTAGCACCGCAGTCGTCGGATACGCTAACGATAAGTTGGTCGTTTTCAGCGCCATATTGGCGGTAAGCAACGTCAAAAGTGATGGAGTCGTTGATGTTTTCTGACCAATCCACTTTGTGGAAGGTAATAGAAGTGGATTCGCCAGCAGGTAGCCACCAAAGGCCGACGAGGATTGATTTTTCAGAAGCGGCGAAGCCACCTACTGGGCCGGTAACGCCTGGTGCTCCGATGGAAGTGAACCAGTCTTGGTTTGCTACCATCAGGTCTGTAATTGCTGCTCTTTCAACGATGCTGAAAGGCGGAGTGCCCTCGATTACGCTAGTCTCCATCGAGTTCAACAACTGTTTGCCAGCTGGGTCTAGTGGCAACACGCTGAACGCTTCTGGGAAGGTGATGTTGTTGTGGTTGTTGATGTCCTGAAGGCCGCCGTTGATGTTGCTCATGGCGTATTCAATGACAGTTGTGCCACCTGGGATGGTAGCCACAGGGAAGTCAATGGATTCAGTTGCGCCTGGGGCCAAAGTGCCAGTCCAAGACTGCGTAACAGGTGCGCCACCGTTGAGGGTGTAGCTGACGTCGAACGAAGTAAGGTCAATGTCTCCGTCGTTGGTAACAGTTGCAGAAGGTGTAAGGCTGTACTCGCAGAGTGAGCTTGGGCCTTGTGTGCTTACAGCGAAGCCTGCGTCTGGGAAGTCACCTACCAAAGGTTGTGGCTGGCTGATGGCAGCTTGGTAAATCGTCTTGGCTGCTTCTGCCTGAACGAAAGCGACTACGCCGATTTTGGAGTATTCGTAGATGTAGCTAGGCACATCCACCGTCCAAGTGTAGTTCACTGTTGCGCCAGCAGCGATAGTGCTGATGGAAGTACCTTGAGTGTTTGGGTACATTTGGCGCATTACGTAAGCAAATTTGGTCTCGCCGTTGGAGCCTGGGGCTGCGTCGAAATCAATGGATTTCTCAATCAAGGCCACCCTCAAGAATGCGTTGCTGCCAGTCCACGCCGTAGTTGTGCTTGGGTTGGTAACGTCGCAGTTGATGGTGATTTGGCTGAGGTCAGCCGAGAGGCTGTGCGTCAGTGTCATGCTGAGTGGCGCAGGCACAGCGTAAGCGTTGGTCACTTGAGCGTTGGTCACGCTTGCAGAGTTGCCAGCGTTAAAAGTACCGTCAATCCAAACATCAGGCACACCGTTCACGCCGTAGTAGTCAACCCGGTCCTGCACTTGGTCTGGGTTCTGCTCGTTCATCGGGTCGTACCCTGGCCATGAAGTTTGGTACTTCAACACGGCCACCTTGTCAATGTTGTTGTTGATGACGTTGGTGAGGTTGGGGTTGCCAACTGCGCAAGGCCCGCATGAAGCCTGCGTAAACGACTCAATGAGCACCAAACGCTGTGCAGTCTGTGCATTGAGCAAGATGCTGGCAGAAACTGCCAAAAACATTAGTAAAGACTTCTTCATAGAAAGTATTTTATTTAGGTGAAAATTGAAAGTGATTTTTAACCGTCGTTTGAATTGGGTTGAGCGAGACTTTCGGTATTAGTAGAACACGTTCTACTTTTACACAGAGCGTGGCAAAGGTAGTGAAATACTGTTTCAATTAATCCTGCTTCGTACAAATTACATTTTGTCAGCAGCACGACCTTTGGTGGCATTGTAGGTACTTGCACCAATTGGCAATTGGTTCCATGCGGCGAATTGGCCGAAAACTTTGTACGCTATTTGTTGTTTCACCGACTAAATTCACTAAAAAAAACGCTGACATGCGAATCGCCGCCTTCCGAAAAGCCCACTTCAACGCCGCACACCGCCTGCACAACCCCAATTGGTCGGAGGCGCAAAACCAAGCCGTGTTCGGCCTCTGCAACAACGCCAACTACCACGGCCACAACTACGACCTAGAAGTGAAGGTCGCAGGCGAGGTGGACCCTGAGACGGGCTACCTCATTGACCTCAAACTGTTGAAAGACCTGATTTACGAAGAAGTGGAGGCCCGTTTTGACCACAAAAACCTGAACCTCGACGTGCCGGATTTTCAGCACCTCAATCCCACCGCCGAGAACATCTGCTTCGTCATCTGGCAGCGCCTCCGGGCAAGGCTCGACGAGCGCTTTGACCTGGCCGTGCGCCTCTACGAGACGCCCCGCAACTACGTAGAGTACCCGGCTTGATGAATGGTCTTAAATCTAAAAAGCCCTGTCCAATTTTAAAGGTGGACAGGGCTTTTTTTTGGGGTTGGTGCGTTATTTTTTCGAAGTATCCTTGATGACCTGCACCAGCATTTGAGAGACTTTCATCCGTTTGGCGATGGTGGCCACCGAAGCTCTTGGCCTTTGTAGCGCAGCCGTGATTTCTGGTTCTTTTTTCAACTGTTTTTGTACGTCCAGCACTAGCGATACGGGTACGGCCAGCAGCTCGGCAATTACGTCCCCCTCAAATTTCTTGTACGTCATATTGCGTATGCCTATGATGTTTTTCCTGTACTCGCCTTCCTCCATGCCCTTTTCCAAACCTTTTTCCATGCCTTCTTCCATGCCCATGATGAAGACCGAATCGTTCCTTATCGCAGCTACAAATTCTTTTGATGCTTCCATGTTTTTTACTTTTTTGATGGTTTCGTCATGCAATTTACGAAGGATTGAAAGAACCTTCAACTGTTTGATGAATTTATTCAATTCCCTTTTTTGCCCTCGCAAGGCAATGAGCCGTTCCACTATCAAGTCCACAATTTCTGCACCCGATAGTTCTTCTCGGTTGGCCAAAATGCTGAGTACGACCTCTTCTGGCTTGTCGGAAGACAGGAACGATTGGTAGCTGTAATCTTCGATGGCATAAACCGGGTATTCAAAGTTCAAACCACAAAACTGAACCTTTCCTTTGATGTGCTTGGGGTGGCCGGGCAACAAGTAAATCATGCGGAGGTCAACTGGTTTTTTATGCTTTTTCCGCTCTGCGGAAACAAGGTAAAGCATGTTGTCGTCCGTCATCTTTTCGTCCTTCGCTTCCAGTTCCAAAATGAACACAGCGCCCGCTGGGTGTTCGTCCGAATAAATCATTTTCCCATAGTCTGGTTCCACTTCAGCGGTGGTTTGCACCCTGATTTCGGGCAGGTTTTCCATGCGGTGGGCGTCCAATTTCAGCACGACCCGCATCAGGCCAGGAATGCTCTCGCTAAGGCCCTCCTTCAAGATTTTATCATATTTGTTCCCTTCCGACTTTCCCGGAACGACATGCTTCCCTCGTGCTGCGGTTTTCTTGGCCATAGTAGTTTGATTTTGTTGGTTGGTCCAGTGAGCAAATTAACGCTTCGTTCCGCATATTTTCACGCACAACTGCCATAGAAGTGCCATTTTAAAATGGGGATTGCTGATTTTAATTGCCACTTCGCATTTGGTTGTTTTTAAAATTCAGTTCCTTTGGCCAATACTTGACACATGAAAAAACAAGCCTTCCCACTCCTTTGCGCAGCAATGCTGCTCGCCGTCCCGCTTTTTTCACAAAAAGAAAAATGGACGAGCCTCTTCGACGGCAAAACCCTGCGTGGCTGGAACGCCAAGAACGGCCAAGCCAAGTTCTACGTCGAAAACGGCGAAATCGTCGGCCTCACCGTCGGCGGCACCCCCAACTCCTTCCTCTGCACCGATGCCGAGTTCGGCGACTTCATCCTGGAACTGGAACTGAAAGTGGACGACCGCATGAACTCCGGCATACAGTTCCGAAGCCTTTCCAAACCCGATTTCAAGGACGGCAAAGTGCATGGCTATCAGGTGGAAGTGGACCCCTCAG
>JALOMF010000231.1 GCA_025455635.1 Saprospiraceae bacterium
ATCAAGGGTTTAAAAATGTGGGTAAGCCGATTATTTTATAAAACCCTGATTATCAGGGTTTTACAAGTTAATAAAAATTTTATAAGTCCTTGATAATCAATCACTTATCCAAAGTGGAAATTGCTGACGCTTGGCTTAGAATAGAGCTAAATAATTGATAATCAAGTGGTTAGTAAAAGGGCAGAGGAAAAGTGTGAGGCTTAACACTTAAACAACATCGCCTTAATTTTAAAAAAAATCATTTAATTTTGAATATAATTATACCCAAACTTGTCAGGTTTAAAATATTGACACCATTGGCCAAGCTGTTTATTTGTACATTTTGAGCGGTTGAAACATTATTGCCAGCTATGGCAACATTGCTGGCATTAAACAATTGCACATTATTGGTACAAGTTGCCAGTCCTTGCGACCTTGTTCGGTAAGTATTAAACAATGAGGTAAAATCAAAACCAACCGGCTGAAACGGAGACGGGCTTGGCGTTTGGTCCAATGCCCCTTCTATCCTTCTTGCTTGGTTGTAGGTGCCGCCTGTAGGTAGCACTTGAGTGGGCATGTTGGTGCCATTGTCGCTTTGGATGCAGCCTGTACTGTTGCCGATGTGCATGTACTTGCCGCCCATCACCTTGGCACCGCCGTTGGTCCAGGTGACGCCGCCTTTCACCAAAAGCCCGGTAGTTATCGTACCATCGCCGGGAAAGATGTAGGAAGAAACACCGTCCATGCAGACTTCGGCCAAGACCCCGTTGCAGTTCAAGGTGAGGTTGCCACCAATGCCAAGCGCACCATGTACGTGCGAGTAGCCTGTAAAGGTGAAATTGCCTTCGGTAAGGATTTGGAAGCCCTGGTTGCCGGTGATTGGATTCTGGGCGAACATGATAAACGGTAAGCAGACCACAACTAAAATGCGGAATAACCCGCTGGTCAACTTACCGAAAATCTCTCGTCCTGACTGCCCATCCTCAGCACTGGTTGGATTTTGGGCAGTAATGTGCTTTTGTGTTTGTTTTGACCTCATCTTTAGTGTTGTTGTTCAATGATAATACTCAAATGAGCTTCAGGGGTTGCTGAAACTTTGTGTTTGTTAATCTTTGATAAGTATGCGTCTATTAAAGGAAAAACATGAGCAGGGAAGGAAATTGAAAAGCTGCACATATCATGCCAATAAAAAGCGGAAGCGTGCACAGGTGCATCACTTCCGCTTTTAAGGTCATGGCAGTGCTGACTTTGCTATGAAGTTTGATAAAATCAGCGAATTCATGGGGTGGCTCAGAATGGAATGCTGCAACAGCAAGGAACGGTCATTGTTTGGCCCTTGGTAAATCGCATTCCCATCCAAGTTCACGTCGCTAGGCTCGTAACCTTGTCGGATGAAATTTGCCAAGGACTGGATATTGTCCTGGTGTGTCATCACATCATAGAACAATTTGAAGACATCGTTGCCAGGCCCTTGGTAAATGACCCTGCCATCGCCCGTAAAATCGCCGGGCCAAAGCACCCGCTTGCCATTCATTATTTTCCCTGCTTGATCGCCGCCCCAAGTAGGCTCCGTCAGCAGGGTAAAATCAACCATTGGAATAGCCAAAGCATCCAAATATTTAGTGGATTCGGTCATGACACCGAGGTGGTTTCGGTGTTTCAACGAAACAAAATAGTTGCCCGCCTGCGTGCTATCGAATGTGATGATGTCACTGCCATCCGGCAAAACCACATCGCCATTGCGAAGTATCAAAGCGTACCTCGATGCCCGCACGGTATCAGGTGTGGCTGCTCCCCTGATTTCCACCACCACCCAATCCACGACGGCCTCCGCCCCCGTCACTTCCAGCATGGCTGGAATCAAGGCGTCGGGTATTGGATCGCCAGGCGCATAAGATGTATCTTGACTTGCCGTCGGTACAAATTCTTTTTGACGCAAATTATCCCGCATCAAGTCATTATTGCTGATGCCAATCAAGCCACCGCCGAGCAATGCCCGCACCCGCACCGCAGCTACGTCACAAGTGTCGTTGCGGATGAGCGTGTTGGCGTTGCCGCAATCGTCGGCAGCTACCCACACATGGGAGCGCACCAGCCCTGCAACGGTCAAAACGGAACTTTCTGAATAATCAATCGTGACCTGGTTGTCGCAGTCGTCCACCGCAAAGAGGTTGATGCCGGGCACGAGGCTGATATTTGACGGGTTGCAGGGGTTTTGGACGTATGCCGGGATGCTGCCTTCCATCACATAGTAAGAAAGTGTGCGGGCTGGGAAGATATTGTCCAAATACTGCCACTCTTCAATCCGCACCTGAAAACTTGTGGGCGTGACGTTGCGGACCCGCACGGTCGAGGGCTGGTTGCCACTTGGCTGGCCACCGAACATAACCACGGGCTTCGAAAACTTGTGGGGCAAGGTCACGGTTTGCCATGCGTTCGTCACCAGCATTTTACCCGCAAAACCAATTTGATGGTGCTGGACATCCCTCAACTCGCCAACGTTCATGGCCATCCAAGCAAAGCTCTCGGCAGCATGGGTGTTCTCCATGTCCAGCGACTGCTCCTCCTCCAGCCATACTTGGAAGCTGTTGTTGCCTTGTATCGGGAAGCGTACCGAGATTGGGTCGCTTTCGTTGTTGGTCTGCGGGAAGCCCAAGAGTACTGGCGGCGCAGTGTACGCACTTGAGTAGTTTATGGTAGAAACCGAGCTGCTGACGCCAGCTGCCAAGCCTACCTGTAGCTTTGCGGCATCGTTCGTCGAGCCTACCTCGGTAGCAATCCAAGCTACCTCTTCGATGGCATGCACCCCGTCTGCCTGCTCTTGCTCCTGTATTCGCAGGAAGAAGCCCTCTTCGTCAATGTTTCTGACCCGCACCACCACAGGTTCGCTGCCGTTGGCCGTCACCACTTGGGCAAATACGGCGGGCGGGGCAACGAAGCTGATGGGGAATTTAACCCTGGTCCACGTGGTCTTGGCCTTTTCGGTTTTCCCTGCGATCATGCGCTTGCCGTTGTCGAGGGTGTAAAGCCTGAAAATCTCCGGTTCCACCTCATCCGCTACGGTAATGGTCTGCGTACCAGTTGTGGCGTTTCCACAACGGTCATAAGCAGTCCAAGTGCGCACTATCGAATAGTTTTGGCAAGAACCAGCCGATGAATGGTTGTTCGTTTCATCGAAAGTAACATAAATACCGGGGCAGGCGTCGAGGCCGAACACCAAAGGCGGCGCAGGTATCGCATCGCTGCAACTGATGGTGAGGTCAGCTGGCAAGTTCTGTAGCGTGGGCGGAATGTTGTCCCCAATGTTCAACACGACGGTAGCTTGGTCGCAGCAGCCGGTCACGAGGTTGCACACTTGGTACCGGAAGCTGTCAACGCCGCATGACGAGTTGAATGGCGTGTAGGTGAACACCCCTTGGAAATTGATGGTCACATTGCCCTTGGAGGCATTGGTGAAAATGCTGTAAGCCGGGTACTGTATGTTCCCATCGTTGAAAATCGGCTGTTCGGTGAACACCACACCGGGGCAGGTTTGGTAAATGTCATTTACCAAGCTGGGCTGGCCCACCGCTGCACAATCAGGGTCGGCACAGTCCAAGAGGCCATCGCCATCGTTGTCAATGCCATCGGCGCATATTTCCGTACAATTATTCACGGTGACCACCACTTGGTCAACACTGGTACAGCCATCCGCATCGGTGATGGTCACGCCGTATGTCACTGTTGATGAGGGGTTTACGGTTTTTGAAGCGCCAGCACCTAGGCCATTTGACCATGTGAAAGTATAGGGTGGCAACCCACCGTATCCGACCGCAGTGAGCGTGGCCGTGGTACCGTTGCAGATGGTCACGTCCGTACCAGCGAACACACTGAAGGCTTCGCAAAGCGGCCTGAAACCGAAGTCGAAATTGTGGAGGCTGCCCTTGGCAGGGGTCGTGACCACCAAACCGGGGAAGCCGTTCATGGCAGGGTTCATGCCTGACAGAATGGTGCCGTCACTGTCGTTGAAATCAGCGTTGGAGCCTTCGCCTGTGTTGGCAAATGTGAGCACGGCGTCAAGGCCGTTTACCCGCAGCTTTCCATTTGCGAACACAACGCTGTTGTTGTTCACCCTGCCCACAACCAGCACATATTGGGCATTGGGGCTGAGCCCCGTCCAAAAATTGTCGGTGAGGTTGCCCGTGGTGTCCACGTTGGTTTCGTTGAAAAAATAATTGCCAAAAGCATCGGTCGTGCTAGTACCAATCAGGGTGCCATTTGCCTTGTAAAGGCTCACCACCACGCTGTCGAGCGGCGCTTCGCAAGCATCCTGTATGCCGTCGTCGTCACTGTCGAGCCAGATGTAGTTGCCAATTTCGATGGGCTGCACATCACAGAGCAGTTCGACATCGCCGAGGCCAGTGGCCTTGCCCTGGCCACCATTGTCAGCGCCCCGGTAAAGGGTGTAAGCCCTTACATCGCCGCCCGTCACATTGTTGTAGGTCATGGTGCCGCCACTGTAGTAGGTATTGGGGTCGGTCTGTGTGCTGATAAGCTCCCCAGCGCCGCGGTGAAGGGCGATGGCCCCCATGGCTGTTTCGTTGAAGCCATCGTAGGCCATCACGCTTTGGTCAACATGCGGCCCCCAGTCTGCCCAGTAGTGCTCGCCACCATTGATGCCGTCGCCGTGGACCACGCCCAACAGCGGGCAAGCCGGGTCGCTGCCGGGCAGCACGTAGTTATTGCCTACTTTGCAAAGGCGGAGAATATCGCCAGACTGGGCAATGGCGTGCAGCTGCTGGTCGGCGAAAGTCTCATCGGGAGCGTAGTTGTAATAGCCCACTTGCAGGCCCAGCCTGTCCGAAATGCCGAGTATCATGGAACCGTCAAGGTCAAAATCTATTGCAGACACGATGGGGGTCGTGTATCCAACCCAAGTGTCCAGGCTGGCTACGCTCGGCACCCAATTGTTGTACCGGAAGATTCCATACTGCATCTTATCGTAGCTCATGTTAACGTCCACCTCGTAACGGAAGCCAGCTGCGGGCGTGCTCGGGTCAAATGAAACGACGTAGGCCCTCAGCCCGGTCGCATCGTACCAAGTAGTGCCTTGCTTGGTGCAGATGATGCCGATATAGACCCTTCCTTCATGCACCTTCAGGCCCCAAGGGCGCAGGTCGCCATCGGTGCCGCAGGAGTAGCCAGCTGGCAATGAAATCGGGTACTCTACCACGTTGGCGGATGTAGGTGCCACGTTGGGGTTCACATTGTTGATGCCCACCAGCGTGCGCTCGAAAAGGTTGACGAACCAGAGCGTATTGCGGGCCTCGTCAAAGTCAATATCGGCGATGCCTTTTCTGCCCACCGCATCATAAGCATTGATGTCATAAGAAGGCAAGTCGGTGGCAGTGGGCAAAGTATTGCCCGGTGTGCCGTCCCGTGGGTCGGTGCCTGTGTCCACGCCCAGCGTCCGCACGTCAATCCAATTGGCCGTTAAAGGGGAAGCAGGGTTTGCTGTGTTTATTTTATAAATACCACCCGTGCCGAGCGGGCCTAGGCCGGCATGGCGCTTGATGACCGCCGAGGAGAACACCGTCTTGGTGCTGCGCTGGTAGGCCACGCCCCATGTTGCCCCGATTTGGCCGATGGTGGAGGCATGGATAGGGCTTATGCTTTGCTCTAACATGTTTGTGTTCCTGTTAAAAATGGAACTTGCTTGGAAAGGGAAAAGCACAAAAGCGTCATGGGTAGCCACGCTCGGTGCCGATGCCAGGCCGTTCACATAGCAGGGCACACCGACTAGCGGGTTGGCTTGGCAATACAAGTCCGGGTTGTTCACCCCAAAGTTCACCACACAAGCTGGCGCCGTGACGAACTGCACATTGGAGCCGTTGCTCGCTCCCATTTCCGAAGGGAAAAAGGGCGCTGGGACATTGGAAAACTCGATGCGGTACTTGTCGCCGTTGGTAAGTCCGCTGAAGCTGTACTGACCGCTGGCATTGGTCGTAGCAGTGCCCACCAAGGTGCCGGTGCAGTCGTAGGCCCTCACCGTCACGCCGGCTACGCCAGCCGTTTCGTGGGCATCCTGTGCGCCGTTGTTGTTGAAGTCCTGCCATGCGGTGCCTGCTAGCTGGCCAGCCGGGCAGCTGCAGTTCGGCAATGCGACGGACTTGGTTGCCGTGCAACCCGAGCGAACGGTGAACTGGGCATTCACCGTGCCCGTACCACCTGAAGCAGGAACCCCACGCAGGAAGAAGTGCTGGGTGCCATTCCCGATAATTCCTCCTAACTCATTGTACGGCGCAAACTGGTCGGTGACGCCGTTCATGGAAACACGGATGGTGTCACCATCAATAAAACCAGCCCAATAGGCCGTCACTTCGATGTCCGTCACATAATTTCCACTGCCGTCCTTGTAGCAAGGCGTGGCCTTTGCCTGCGAAATGGTCATGGCGCAAGGCGTGGGCGAAGTGAAGCCGAAGTCAATGGTCAGGTCGGTGTTGTTGTCGTCGGAGGGGTCGTTGGCGTCGTCGGAGGTGTTGTCATGGCCCAACTCGGTGCCAGTGGTCACAGGCTCGGAATTGTAGGCAAGCCAGATATTTCCACTGCTAAGGCCATTCACTGCCGGGTTGGGGTTGTCAAGGCCGTTCTCCGAATTTTCGTCGTCGTTGCCATAATCACCATCGAAGCCATCCACAGAGACCAAGTTGAACAACGGCCTGCCCGCTGAAAACTCCACGGGCGGGATGAAGACGATATAGACGCCCGGTGCCAGGTTGTCGAAAAGGTACTT
>JALOMF010000232.1 GCA_025455635.1 Saprospiraceae bacterium
GTTTTGCCGTGGTTCACTCCTCCACCGCCACACCCGCCCCCTGCGCCGACACATAATATGCCCCTTTCAACACAATCTTAGCCCCTTCGGCCAAGGTCGCATAAGGCGTCACGGCCACATACCCATCGGCAGTGCCGCCTTTTACCACTTTTATTCTCTTGAAAAAACTGCCGTCAGCGCCTTCTTTTTCAAGTATAAAAATAAAGTCCTCCTCGCCCTCCCGCACCACGGCCGCATCGGGCAGGGCAGTACCGTCGCCTTCGCCGTTGGTGGCTATCCGGGCTTCTAGGAAGGCCCCGTTCACGAAGTTTTGTTGCTTCGCAATGCTGCCGTCCAAGCGGGCATGTGCCCGAATCGCCCGCTTCGTTGGGTCCAGCACTTTGTCCAGGCTGTAAACCGTGGCGGGGTAGGTTTTCGACGCTTCGGCGGGGAAAGAGAGGCTCACCCGCTGCCCGTTTTTCACCTTCAAAATATCTTTTTCAAAAATCCAGAGGTCGGCGTGGAGCTGGCTCAGGTCGGTCACTTCGCAGACCACCGTGCCCGGCTGCACGGCAGCGCCCACGTTGGTTTTCACGCCTGTCACGATGCCGCTCACCGGGGCCACCAGCACCAATTGCGTGCTCAGGTTCTGCGCCGTCAGCTTGTCGGGGTTGATTTGATACTGGCGCAATTTGGCGGCCAACACGGCGGCGGTCGTCTCGGCAGCCCGCAGGTCGGTTTCTGCTTTTTGGAAGTTCTTCGAGGCCGTGGCGTCGGCCTCTTTGAGCGCCTTGTAGCGGTCGTACTCGTTTTTCAAAAACGCCATCTGGCCCTTGTTTTCGAGGAACTGCTGCTGCAAGTCCAGCAAGTCCGGCTTGCGCACGGTAGCCAGCACCTGCCCCTTGCTCACCATGGCGTTCATGCTCGCCCGGATGTCGGTGATGATGCCATCGGAGAAGGCCGTGACCTGCGCCACATGCTCGTTGTGGACGACCAATTCGGCATTCACCCGCAGCTCGTCGGCGATGTTTTTTTGCTCAAAACCGCCGAACTCCAGCCCCGCCTGCTTCGCCTGGTCGGGCGTCAGGTGGATGAGGTCGCCACTGGCGTGTACGACTTCCGCTTCCGGTTTTTCGGTGGCGGTGGGTTCGTTTTTGCCGCAGGAAATGGCGGCGAGGAGGAGGAGGAAAAGGAATGTATTTTTCATTGTAAAATGTTGATTATCAAAATTTTGAAACCAATTTGATTTTAATGGACCAATTGATTTTCATTCAAAAGCGGTTTTTTGTAAGTTTGTAAAAAATTGCAAGCATGAGTGTAGAGTCTATTAAGTTGGAACTAATGGTCTGGATTGGAGAGCTGACGGACAGCGGTCTTTTAAAGAAATTATATTCCTTAAAAAAGACGGCTGAAAAGCCCCTGCCCCAATCCCGCAAGCCCGGTTGGGGCAAACAGGCATTCCAGTACGTTGCTTCTGATTTTGATGAAACCCCTTTGCCTAATGGGTCAAAGCTGAAACGCCCCTTGCCGATTGTTGAAATCCAGCGGTCGGGCGAACCAGTTGCCTTGAGCTTCGGTGCAGGGAAACACTTGATAAAATACATGGCGGACGACTTTACCGCCCCCATCGAAGATTTTAAAGAATATATGTGAGCATGACTTTTCTCATAGACACACACATCCTGCTTTGGCTCTTGATGGGGGATAAGCGACTTCCCACCACGTTCAAAGACCTGCTTACCGATAGTCAAAACATCAAACTTTTCAGCAAAGCCAGCCTGTGGGAAATAGCCGTTAAAACCAGCATTGGCAAGCTGGACATACCCGCCCCATTGGACTTGTTGGTTCCAAAAGAAATTGCCATTCTGGATATTGTTATGCCTCATTTTATTACTGTTCAAAAACTGCCTTTTCATCATAAAGACCCATTTGACAGGTTGTTAATCGCTCAGGCGCTGACAGAAGACTTACATTTCATGTCCGATGACCAGCACTTTCAGGCTTATGGGTTAAAGTTGATTTAACTTTCAACCTTGCTTTGAAAGCTCAGTAGGCTCCCCAACCCTTATTGCCCCGTCAGCGCTTCCAACTCAATAATCGTCTGGTTCAGCCCCAACAAATTCTCCAAATGCTGCATTTCGATGCCCGCTGCCTGCTCCATCAACTGCACGAAATCGGCGAAGCTCGTCTCGCCCTGAGCGTAGTTCAAGCTGCCCGTGCGTTGTAGTTCTGCGGCCAATTGCTTGCCCTCGGCGGCATAGTATTCCAGCATGATTTGGTACTTCTCCTGCTCGTGCAGCAGGTGCCCCAGCTCATTTTGTTGTGCCAGCAACGCACTGCGAAACTCAGCGCCTGCCGCCGCAATGCCCACCTCCGCCGCCTCCGACTGCGCCCGCAGCGACTTCTTGAACAACGGCAGGTTCAGCCCCAATTGCCAGCCGGGATAGACGTCGCCGTTGCCCAAAATTTGCCCATACACTCCCGCCGAGTAGGTCGGCGAGAACTTCGCTTGCGTCGCCTCCTGCTCCGAGCGGGCCACTTGGATGGCTGCCTGCCCGTACTTCGCCATTGCCGAGCTGCGCAGCAACGACGTGTCGGCAATGGAAAAACCACCCTCGTGCAGCGGCTCCACGATGGGCTGCACGGGTTCGCCCAGCCCCAGTATTTGCCCCAAAACGATGCGGTCGAACTCGATTTCGTGCTGCACCGTGCGGGCTTCGAGGCGGATTTGCGCCGCCTTGTCCTGCGCCGCCAGCTTCTCGGAGAGCGAGACTTCGCCAGCCCGGTGTCGCACGTCGGCGGCACGGGCCACCCGCTGCCAGACGCTGTCGAGGCGGTTGTTGAGTGCCGCCTTGCCGTCGAGGTAGCTGAGGTGGTGGTAAATCTGCCGCACCTGTTTCACGATTTCCTGCTTGGTCATGCCCTGCCGTGCCTCGGCCTGCGCTTGGCGGCTGGCATGGAGGTCTTGGTTGGCACGGGTCATTTTTCCCGAAGGGAAACTTTGCGCCACGCCGAAGGTCGAAGTGCCGAGGAGGCCAAGGTCGGGGTCGGCGGTCACGTTGTGGAAGAGCTGCGAAGGCTCCCAGGTCGGCCCAGCGTTTTTTAGCACCTCCTGCTGCCGGATTTGGTGGCTGGTGGCCGCCATCGCCGGGTGGCTTTTGAGGGCTAGGTCAATGGCTTGCTGCTCGGTGAGGGAGGTTTGAGCGGACAATCCAAAGCCCCAGCCAACCAAGCCGACGAGCAGGATGTTTTGGTAAAAACGCTTAAATTTGTTTTCTAAAATCTTCCGCATGGAAATTACAGTTAGTGATATTTTAAAAAGCCCCGGCGCCGTCAAGCTTTATCAGCAAATACAAGAGGCACTTGCTGATGAAACCCGCCGCCGGGAAGAGTTTCGGGAATGGCTAACACCTGATGTTAAAGCCGAATTCATTAATGGTGAAATTGTCATGCATTCACCCGTAAAAAGGGGCCATTTCAAAGCAAGCGGTCGGCTTTTCAAGCTGCTTGACACTTTTTCGGTCATCAAAAAAGTTGGTGAGGTAGCTGCTGAAAAAGCACTTATCACACTCACCCGCAACGACTATGAACCAGACCTCTGTTTTTGGAGCAATGAAAAAGCTGTAGGATTCACAGACGAAACCATGCTGCACCCAGCCCCAGATTTCGTCGTCGAAATCCTATCGCCAAGTACAAAAAAGCATGACCGCACCACCAAATTCGAGGACTACGCCCTACATGGCATCCGGGAATATTGGATTATTGACCCCGACAAGCAAACTGTTGAGCAGTTCGCTCTTTTAGTGCCAACTGACAAATCCTATTTGCCTTACGGCAAATTCATGCCCGGCGATGACATAAAAAGCATCGTTCTGCCTGAATTTGAAATCCCCGTAGCCGCCATTTTTAACGAAAAAGCCAACTTTGAGGCTTTGAAAAAATTGATGGAATAATCATAAAATATTGAATCTAAAATGAAAAGCATCACCATTCCTGAAAGCGAATACCTGCGATTAGTGCAGACAGTCCAAGAACTAAAGACTGAACTTGAAGCCTTGAAAGCCCGGCTTTTGCCTTCCGAAAAAAGGCGCAGTCCCGATAAGCAAAAGCCTTCGTCGCCCATTTCTCGTTTGAAGGGCGTCATCACTTTGCCACCCGATTTCGACTATAAAGACTTCCTTGGCGACGAACTTTTGGCAGCCTATCTTTCCAAATGAAGAACCTCTTTCTCGACACCAATATCCTGCTCGATTACCTTGCCCAACGGCAACCATTTTTAATGGATGCTGAAAGGATTTTTGAATTGGCCGATAAGGGCGATGTCTCGCTATTTGGCTCAGCACTTTCGTTCAGCACTATTTTCTATGTGCTTCGCAAACTGCAAACCCAAGCGCAGCTCTTTCAGACCCTCACAGACCTCACGCAATCCATGACGATTACTGGTGTTGATGAAAAGGTAGTCGTTGAGGCACTTGCCTCCGATTTCAAGGACTTGGAAGATGCCATTCAATATTTCAGCGCAGCTTCCTTCGGCGGCGTTGGTGCAATAGTTACCCGCAATCCAAAGGATTTTCCGAACCCCCAGATTCCGGTTTTTACACCTTCCGAATTTCTCGCCTCGCTTAAAAATAGCTGACCTCATTTGGTCAAACTTCGCTGGCTCTCCTCCTAAAAAACATCGCATACAACACCGGCAGCACTACCAGCGTCAGCAAGGTAGAAGTCACCAGACCACCAATCACCACCGTCGCCAAGGGCCGCTGCACCTCTGCACCTGCCCCGCTCGAAATGGCCATCGGCAAAAAACCCAGCGACGCTACCGCTGCCGTCATCAGCACGGGTCGCAGGCGTACCAGCGCACCACGGATGATGCGCTCATGCACGTTGTGCACGCCCTCCGCTTCCAACTGTTTGAAATAGGAAATGAGCACGATGCCGTTGAGCACCGCCACACCGAACAGGGCGATGAAGCCGACCCCCGCCGAGATGGAGAACGGCATGTCCCGCAGCAGCAAAGCGAAGATGCCCCCGACCGCCGACATGGGGATGGCGGTGAAGATTAAAGTGCTCTCTTTCAACGAGTTAAAAGTGAAATACAGCAAGCCGAAAATAAGCAACAACGCCACGGGCACAGCGATGCTGAGCCGGGCCTTTGCCGCTTTCAGGTTCTCGAATTGCCCACCGAAGGTGTAGTAATAACCGCTCGGCAGTTTCAGTTTTTCCTTCAAAACAGCCTGCACATCAGTGATGGCGCTCTCCACGTCACGGCCCCGCACGTTGGCGCTGACCACGATGCGACGGCGTCCATCGTCCCGGCTGATTTGCGCAGCACCGGGGCGGTAGTCCACATCGGCGACCTCGCTGAGGGGAATGAGCTGCCCGGTCGGGGTAGCAATGGGCAGTTGGCGCACGTCCTCGATGTCGGCACGGTGGTCGGCGGCGAGGCGCACGACGAGGTCGAAGCGGCGCTCGTCCTCGAAAATGGCACCTGCGACCGTTCCGGCAAAAGCGGTGCGGAGCGCCTCGTTCACATCCTTTACGTGCAGCCCGTAGCGGGCGATTTTGTTGTAGTCGTAACGGGCGACGATTTGCGGCAAGCCCTCGATTTGCTCGACCTTCAGGTCGTTCAGCCCCGCCACGTCCTTTATGATGCCCTCCACCCGATGCCCCGCACGGGCGAGGCTGTCAAGGTTGTCGCCGAAGATTTTCACGGCAATATCGGAGCGCACCCCGGTCATCATTTCATCGAAGCGCATCTTGATGGGCTGCGTGAACTCGAAGGCCATGCCGGGTACGTCATAGACTTTCGCCTCGATTTTTTCCACCAACTCCTCCTTGGTTTCCGCCCGTTTCCACTGTTCTTTTGGCTTTAGCAAAATGATGTTGTCGGCGGTCTCCGGCGCCATTGGGTCGGTCGGGATTTCGGCACTGCCGATTTTCGAGATGACCTGCTCGACCTCATCAGGGAAATTCTCCATGATGATTTTTTGCGCAAGCCTATGGCTTTCAAGCGTTTGCGTCAGCGAGGTGCCGGGCTTGCAGAAGCCGTGCATCATGATGTCGCCCTCGTCGAGGGTGGGGATGAACTCGCCGCCCATTCGTGAGAAAAGGAAAATACTGAGCACAAAAACGGCGAAGGTGATGCCCAGTACCAGCTTCCGCCATTGCAGGGCAAAATTGAGTGCGGGCAAATACAAGTTTTGAAAAAAGATAATGATACGGTCGGCGAAGGTCTTTTCCGCCTTGAGTTTTTTGCTCAAAAAAGCGGCGCTGACGGCTGGCACGTAGGTCAGCGAGAGCAGCAGCGCCCCGATGAGCGCAAAGCTAACGGTCTGCGCCATTGGCTTGAACATCTTGCCCTCCACCCCCGTGAGCGACAGGATGGGCAGGTAAACGATGAGGATGATAATGACGCCAAAGACGCTGGAGCGCATGATTTTACTGGAAGAAAAATGCACCGCCTCGTTCATTCCATCTTGCGAAAGCTGGATGCTGGCGTAGCTGCCATCCTCCTGTTTTTTCTGGTGAAAAACCTTCTCATGGAGAAAATGCAACGTTGCCTCCACGATAATCACCGCCCCATCCACAATCAACCCGAAGTCAATCGCACCGAGCGACATGAGGTTGGCACTGACACCCGTGAGCTGCATCATGCCCAGCGCAAAGAGCATGGACAGCGGAATGACCGAGGCGATAATCAAACCCGCCCGGAAATTGCCCACGAGCAGCACGAGGATGAAAATAACGATGAGCGCCCCTTCGATGAGGTT
>JALOMF010000233.1 GCA_025455635.1 Saprospiraceae bacterium
AACCCTGCATAGTAGGCTTGGGCAACGAAAACGAGCGGCGTGGTAATTATGGCAAAGCCGGGTATCAAACCCAACAGCAACAGGAAAATCGTAAGCAACAGTTCTCGGCTGATATTGCGCAGCGCTATGCGAAGCCCCCTTACAATATCGGAAATGATTTGATGGAAGGTGACAGGGTCGCTTTCCTTTTTGCCAAGCAGTTGGTTCTCCACCTTTTCTGAAAGAATGCTCATGATAGGGGAAGAGACGACCATGACGATTTGCCTAAAAACAAGCAAGCCCAAAACCAGCACCACTAATCCACCGAATACTTGGGCAATATCATCCACTACCGAGCGTCCCCATTGCCACGGCCAAAGCTTGTAAAGCAGGCCGCCGATATCGTCCGATAAGCCCCACGCTGCACCAAAAAGTCCAAAACCAATCAGCGCACACAGGATTCCCGGCAGCAGCACGTACGCCCAAAGCCCGTGTTTGCTTACATGAGAAATCGCCTTGCCGTAAGCGCTCACTCCGTACCAGAAGTTTATCATCACTCGTTTTTTTTAGTATAAAATTAGCAGCCAGAAAGCTTCCGTTGGATGCTTTTCTACAGAATCGAAGCATTTTTCGATAAAAAAAGGCGGCCCGAATGGAGCCGCCTCGTATTTCTAGATGAATCTAATTCAAAATCATTTTTCAATTTTCTTCTTCCTGCGAGTCTTGAACATTTCAACGACGTCTTTTTCCTTCAAGAAATTGAGGTCAACAAACGTCGTGGAAACGAAGCGCTTGATGTCTTGGTAATCCCTACCACGCTTATCGGTGTAACTGCGCAACGCCCGCTTCACGAATTTCATGGACAAGTCTTTCACGTTCTGATTGAACTGCTGGTTGGCGAAGATATTGATGTAAACCGTGTAAACCTTGGCCAATTCGAAGAGTTCGTGGTAGTCACGTACTTCCAAATTATTGATTAGTCGAGCCAAGTAGTGGTAAATGGTCATCCGAACACATTCGTTCACAAGCGAAGTGCCTTCGTGGCGGTTGTAGAATGATTTCACAGCGTCCATCGCATCTTCCCGAACATACCCAACACCGTGGATAATGTCCATCAAATCGTAGTACTCAGTCAATTCATCCTTGACCGATTTATCCAAAATGGTCGAAATACGTGCATCGGCTGCGGCGTTCAAGTCAACCCGTTTGCTTTCGTGCATTTCAAGGACAAACTCCAACCATTTTTTGCTGAACTCAGGGTGCTTTTTCCGGGTAGCGTTGAAATGCTTTTCAAGGTGCGTCAGGTCATCTCCTTGCAAATCGTAGAAACTGGCGTAGATACCCAATATTTGCAAGTGCTCATCTTGCCCTTGAAACTCTTCGTTACCGATGAATTCTTTCAAGAAAGGCATGAGGCTCGTGTTGTTTAGGCCCTTTTCTTCCCGGTAAATCAAAAACTCTTTCAGGGATGACCACAGCACTTTCAACTCCCCAAATGTTTTTGGGAAATCGGCGGTCATGTAATTGAAGTTGACGAACTGCTTTTTGTAAATGGCCAAGCCTTGCTGACGTCCCTCTGGCGAGTAGTATTTGTCAAGCTTTTGGCTTTGCAGAAAGTAACGGATGCGCTTGTTTTCAACAACAGCGGTCAAATTCGTAATCCAAATATCGCTGCTCAAGGCAAAACCAACTTGGATGCTTTGCCCAATCCGCTTCTTCAGGATTTCAAAGTTCGGTGAGCTGCAAATCGCCATCAACACATCCTTGAAGTGGTCTTGCGGGCGAGCGTACTTAAACTGGCTGTTCAGCTCCCCACGGAGCACCGTGTAGCCCAAAATTCGTGGGAGAAAAAGCCCCTCGAATGCTTCGTTCATCAGCATCTTGTCCAAGGAGACGAGCTGTAATGGATTTTCGGCAGCAATTTGATTGTAAACCTCTTCAATTTGAGGCTCAAACTGCTCTTTTAGCTGCTCAAAATAGGTTTCCTCCTCCTCGGAGAGGTAGTAGGCGAGTGCATCTGACTCTTGGATTTCGTTGGCGATGGCTTGTAGCACCTCCACGTACTCATCGTTCAATGGTAGCATGACTGCATTATTTGAAAAGAACCTGGCTGGGCAATTAAGCCCGGCCAGGTTCTTTAAATGATAGAAAGTTATTTTCCCGAAGGAGCGCAAAGATAGGTTGCAGTTTTTGATAATCCCAAACCTCGGCGGCCAAGAACCAATTATTTCACAAAAATATCTAGGGCCGCAACTTGAAATCAGGTAAATCGGACACCCGCACAACGCCATTTTTGCCAGCTTGGCCAATAATCCGCTTGCAACGAACGAAGCTGGCCACCCGGTCTTCTGCGAACCCGGGGCCGCCCCTTACAATGCTTTCGACCTTGATGCGGTCACTTGCATGGATGATTTTGCCCTCGCCGAGGTACATGGCCACGTGGGTGATGCGCTCTTTTTTTTCGGGCGTGGCTTTTCTACCAAAAAAAAGCAGGTCGCCGGGCTGTAGGTTTTTCCAAGTAGCCGTGTCGGTATCCACGAGTTCGCCCACGTGCACCTGCTGGCTGGCGTCACGGGGCAACTGAATGCCGTTGAGGTAGTAAGCCATTTTGGTGAAACCGCTGCAATCCATGCCTTTTCCAGAAGTGCCACCCCATAGGTAGGGCCGCCCCATCATCTCCTTTGCAGTATTGAGCAATTGTTGTGCGTTGGGTTGGCGGGAGTTCACCCAATCCGGCAAGGGCATCAGTTGATTGGATTTCACAAAACCGATTCGTCCATCTGGCAGCATGATTTTCGTGAAAGCACCCTGGTTTTCAAGCAATTGCACAATATTCCCTGCCAAGAGGTCGGTCACCTTACCCGAAGACTCATCCGCATTCTCGTACGCAAAAACGAAGTCTTGCAAGCAAATCCCCCTTCTGTTTCGCAGCCATCGCTCGTGCTCTGGGTCGGTCATCAATTGCAGGCCACCATCATCAAGCCAGCCAAAATAACCGTCGGGGGATTGTACCAAGAAAAAATCGCCTTGTTGCTTCCAGACCCGGAGGGAGCTGCCCATCAATGCTTGGGTGGCAAGCTCGGCGGAATGCCTAGGCTCTGAGCGGAAGTTACAGACCGAAACCGAGACTACTCCGTGCGTTTTCCCGTTCAATTTTGAATCCGGCAGCAAAACCAAACTGTCCGAAAACTCCAAGCCGGCTCCACGCATTTTTTCAAAAAAAGCAGTTTTCGCCTCCGGCAAATTGGTCTCGCCAAAAACAACCATTGGCTTCGACTTGGTTAGCGTATCTATGCGAAACAATGCGACCCGCTTGTCAGGGGCATACGCAAGTCGGGTTTCTTCGGCTATTTGCTTCGCCAATCGAAGTTGATACTTTTGCTGGCAGCCGAACGTGGAAACGAGCAGCAACAGCAGGGAGAATCGGCACATTTTTTCAGTTTTTTTCACAAATGTAATCTTGAATTTGGCATCATTCCGCAAAATACTGGTCATTCAAACTGCCTTCATCGGCGACGTGGTGCTGGCAACTGCCCTGCTCGAAAAGCTGCACCAATACTACCCGACTGCTAGGCTTGATTTTTTACTTCGCAAAGGAAACGAGGGCCTTTTGCACCAGCACCCGTTCGTTGGGGAAGTATTGGTTTGGGATAAGCAAAGCTCGAAATATTTGAACTTAATTCGGTTGGCATTTGACATCAGGCGGCGTGACTACGACTTGGTCGTGAACCTCCAAAGGTTCTTCTCCACGGGTTTTCTAATGGCTTTTTCGGGTGCAAAATCCATCGCCTGCTTCGACAAAAACCCGCTTTCGTGGTTGGCCACTCACGCCGTTCGCCATGAAATTGATGGACATGAAATGGAATTGCACGAAGTGGACAGGAACCTTTCGCTCATCGCTCAATGGACTGATAACCAACGGGTTATGCCGAGGATTTACCCACCTAACGCAGCTTTTTCAAGCTTTGAGTTTCTTGAAAAATACATCACAATTTCACCCGCCTCGGTTTGGTTCACCAAGCAATTCCCGAAGGAAAAATGGCTGAAATTCATGGATGGGGTAGGGGACGACACCACCATTTTCTTGTTGGGCGGGAAAGGGGATTTGGCGCTTTGCAATTGGTTAAAAGAAGCCACCAATCACCCGAAAGCCATTGTCAAAGCTGGCCATTTGACGTTCTTGGAATCCGCAGCACTGATGAAGCACGCCATGATGAATTACGTGAATGACTCTGCACCTTTGCATTTTGCTTCGGCAGTGAATGCCCCGGTCGTGGCTATTTTTTGTTCCACCATACCTTCGTTTGGCTTTGGCCCTTTGTCCACCAAATCCTTTGTAATTGAAACACAGGAAAAACTAGCATGTCGGCCTTGCGGGCTACATGGAAAATCTACTTGCCCAAAACAGCATTTTGGCTGTTCCGAAATTCTGATTGAACGGCTTTTGGAGAAATTGGACTGATAACTTACCTTCACCATTCGTATTTTTCATCAAAACAATTTTTACTTAAAATTTTGAAAATCAATTATTTATGTCAAAATATATCCTATCGCTCGACCAAGGCACTACCAGTTCTAGGGCCATACTTTTTGACAAGAAATCCAATATTGTTGCTGTTGAGCAACAGGAGTTCACGCAGTTTTACCCTAAACCGGGTTGGGTGGAACACGATGCCAACGAAATCTGGCAATCACAACTGAAAGTAGCGCAAAACCTGCTCGCCAACAACAAGATTCAAAGCTCGGACATCGCTGCAATCGGCATCACCAACCAGCGTGAAACAACGGTGGTCTGGAACAAAATAACCGGGGAACCCATCCACAACGCCATCGTCTGGCAAGACAGGCGAACTGCGGGAATCTGCGACAAACTCAAGGCAGATGGCCTGGAGCCGCATGTCAGGAAAGCGACAGGACTGGTCATTGACGCATATTTTTCGGGTACAAAAATAAAATGGATACTCGACAACGTGCAGGGCGCACGAAATGAGGCTGAAAAAGGCAATTTGCTGTTTGGCACCATTGATACTTGGTTGATTTGGAAGCTGACGGGTGGCCAGTCGCATGTCACCGACTATTCAAATGCTTCCCGTACCCTGCTTTTCAATATTCGTAGCCTGAAATGGGATGACAAAATGCTGAAAGCACTTGATGTCCCAGCATCTTTGTTGCCGGAGGTCAAACCATCCAGTGGCGTTTTTGGCGACTCGTTGCCCAATTTCTTTGGTGCAGCACTCCCGATTGCCGGTGTGGCTGGCGACCAACAGGCTGCTTTGTTTGGGCAAGTATGCCACACCAGCGGCATGGCCAAGAACACTTATGGAACTGGCTGTTTCATGCTGATGAACACTGGAACAATCCCCGTTGCTTCCAAATCAGGACTGCTGACGACCATTGCTTGGGGTGTAAATGGCGAGGTGCATTATGCGTTGGAAGGGAGTGTTTTCATAGCAGGTGCAGCTATTCAGTGGTTGAGGGATGGCCTGAAAATGATACATGAGGCGAAGGATTCGGAGTATTTTGCCAATAAAGTGGAAGACACCGAAGGCGTGTACGTAGTACCTGCGTTTGCTGGCTTGGGTGCGCCATACTGGGACATGTACGCAAGGGGAGCCATTTTTGGCTTGACGAGGGGAACTACTCATGCGCATTTGGTCAGGGCTACCTTGGAGTCCATGGCTTACCAGACCAAGGACGTGCTAACAGCTATGGAGAAAGATTCAAAGATTCAGTTGAAGGCGCTGCGGGTGGACGGTGGTGCCTGCGCCAATAATTTTTTGATGCAGTTTCAAGCTGACATGCTTGGTACTACTGTGGACAGGCCCAAAATCATTGAAACCACGGCCCTCGGTGCAGCCTATTTGGCGGGACTAGGTGTTGGATTTTGGAAAATGTCGGACATCAATAAAAGCTGGCAATTGGACCACTCTTTTGAGCCAAAAATGGGTGACTCCGATAGAAAGCGTAAATACAGCGGCTGGCAAAAAGCAGTGAAGCGGTGCATGGATTGGGAAGAATAGCAGGTTGTTAAGTTTTTTTTAACGTTTTCACGATTCCGAAGATAATTCAACAAATATCGCCACCAGCGTTACTTTTTTGCGCCGATGCATTATGAAAGCATTTTTTAGTTGGATGGTTGCAATGTCTATGGAAAAATCGGAATTTTATCTTGTTTCCTATTGTGTGACTTCCGGTTCTTGGCATAAATTTGCCAATCATTCTCATGAACAATCACTTATTCTGAATTAATTTACAATCCAAATTCACAATGCAGCTTAAAAATTTGACTGGAATCTTTGTTTTTCTTTTCCTTTCTGCCAATTTCTGTTTTTCTCAAACTTCCGCTTCAACTGAACCAACACTTTTTGCAAACAACAATTCCGAGAAGTTCACCATCGGTAATGACGACTGGGCTTTTTATTTGGACGTAGAAAGTAAAGTGTATTATATTGATTTTGAGTCAATTAGCGTCAATCTAAGCGATATCAAAGTGTTCAATATGGATGGTGTGGTAGTCCTGTCCGATAAGCTTTGGGACTTGCCGGTCAACAGTATTTATGAAGTTGACTTAAAGGATTTCAAGCCCGGAAAATATAAGATTGAGCTTCGCTCATACACTGGCGTGATTCACAAAGACCTTACTGTTACAGAATAATATTCCGTTTATTGCCATAAAAAATGGTCGGTTGCAAAACAACCGACCATTTTTTTTTGCCAAAGCATCAACAAAGTAGGGTAG
>JALOMF010000234.1 GCA_025455635.1 Saprospiraceae bacterium
TTCCCCGGGAAAATGTTCATTCCGTACTCCCGGTTGGTGAAAAAAACGAGCAGCAGCGTAGCCACCCAAAACACGGGCATCGAATAGAGCATGAACACGGTCGTGGTGGCGATTTTGTCGAACGCCTTGCCCCGTTTCACCGCCGACCAAGCCCCAATCGGCACGGCCAGCAGGAAGGCCAGCACGATGGCCGGCAGGCTGACCACCAGCGTCCAGAACAGCGCCGGCTTCACCTTCTGGGCCACGGGCAGCTTCTCCAGCGACACGCCAAAATCACCCCTGAAAAACCGGGTAAGCCACCGATGGTATTGGTTGTCAAGGCCGTACCAATGCAGGGCAGGCAGCCACAGCTTGCCCGGCGTGGCCTCGGCCCGCATGGTTTCGTAGCTTTTTTTTAGGGTAAAAAACGCAGTGCCGAGCGATGTTGCCAGTGCAGGGGTTTTGCCGAAGGCGGCCTCCAGCTCTTGCAGCCGTGCGCTGATGGCACCGTGCTCGTGCAGCAGGTAAAGCTCCCGCAGCGGCTGCTTGATGGGCGTGGAGGTGGCCCGTTGCAGGCTGTCGGTGAGGCCGAGCAGTTGCAGGTCGAAGCTGCGGATGGCGCCCTGCCACGCCTGTACCTGTGGCCAGTTGCCGTACTGTGCGGTCAGTTTTTCGAGGGCCGTTCTCCGTTGGGCATGCACTATCCGGTACAGCGTGTCGGGGTAGGCAAGTGGGCGCACCGAGCAGTAGAAGGCGGGCCGGTCAATGCCGAGGTCTTTGGCGGCTTGCAGGTAGCTTTTTTCGGCATTGACGAGGTCTTGCGGCGTGGAGTATTTCACGAAGACATCCTCCCCAAGGTACTGCACCACGGGGTCGCCGGGCGAGCACTTGCTCAGGCCGAACGACAGCAAGCTCACCAGCAACAGGGTTGGCGCAAACAGTAGGATTCGCTTGAGGAGGTAAAGGAACATTGCTGGGATTGTTTGATTGTTTGATTGTTTGATTGCTGGATTGTTGCCCGCTTGCGAAAGCAATCACAACAATCCAACAATCTAGCAATCCAACCATCACTCCTTCAGTTTCAGGTGTTGCAACGACACCCCGAAGCGGGTGACCACTGGCTCGAACCGCTGGTGCAGCACGGTGCGGGCCTGCGGACTGAACAGGAAGATGAACGGCTGCTCGTCGTAAATCAGCTGCTGGAGCTGCACGTAGAGCTTGTTGCGGCTGGCCTCGTCCGTGGCGTCCTGAATGCCCTCGATGATGGCGTCCGATTCGGCGTTGCCAAAGCGGGAGTAGTTGCTGCCGCCGGGCTGGGCACTGTCGGTATGCCAGAACTGCTTGGGGTCGTCGGGCACGGGCTGGCCGCCTGCGCCATTGGCCGCCAGCTCAAAGTCGCCATTGCGGATTTTGTCCAGCTGCGCCTTCCGTTCCAAGCCCACGGGTTCTATCTCGATGCCTATTTTCTGGGCGTTGCTTTTCAGCAGCAGCCCGTAGTTTTCGCCGAAGGGGCTGCCCGCCGTGAAGAGGTATTGCAGTTTCAGTTCGGTCAGTTTCCCATCAATGGTTTTGTCCACGATGCCATTGCCGTTGCTATCCTTCCAGCCAGCCTCAGCGAGCAGTTTGCGGGCCTCGTCGAGGTTCATCGCGATGGGCTTCAGCGACTTGTCGTAGTATTTTTTTTCGGGTGAAAATGGGCCTACCGCTCGTTCGGCCAAGCCGCTGTACAGGTCTTTTATCACCATATCCATGTCAATGGAGTGGGCCAGTGCCCGGCGCACCCGCTTGTCGGCGAGCTTGGGATTGCGGGTTTGCATGGCCGTGTAGAAGATGGAGTAGGTGGCCGGGGTCAGGAAATTGTAGATTTTTTGAACGAAATCCACCTTGCGCAGCTCCATGAACTGCGTGGCGTCCACTTCGGTGGCCAAGTCCACGCTCTCGTCCTTGATGGCTGCGATGGTGGCCACTTGGTCTTCTATCGGTATGAAAATGATGGTGTCGGGGAAGGCTTGCAGCAGGCGGTAATTGTTGGCCAGTTTCTCGCCCCACCAGTTTTGTTTTTTTGCCAAAACGACCCGCTGGTTGTCCACCCATTCCACCAGTTGGTAGGGGCCGGAGCCGGAGACGGTCTCCCTTGCGATTTTCGGGGAGTTGTAAAAGTCGGCGAACTGCTGGAGCGCCGGGTCGTTGGCCAATGCCGCTGCTTTGGCGGGGTCGGCCAAGTCTTTCAGGCTGAACTTCTCCATGAGGCCCGTGGGGTCGTACACGTGCGCAGGCAGCACGGGCAGGTTGGAGATGCCCTCCATGTTCAGGAAGTATTTTTTGTTCATGAAGATGGTGAAACGCTTGGGGTTTGCTTCGTCCACCTGCACTTCCCGCACGTTTTCTATGTAGGGTAAAAAGCGCTGGGTGGGCATCTTCGGGTTGAAAAGCGCCTTGAAAACAAAGGCGTAGTCCTTGCCCGTCACGGGCTTGCCATCGTCCCAAACGGCGTCGGCATGAATCTCATACGTGAAGGATTGGCCGCCAGCATACTCGCCTTCGGTGATGTCCTGCGCCATTGGTGGCACGGTGATGAGCTGCGGCACCAGTTCCAGTTTTTCATAGTCAAAGTTCATGGGGCACTGGAACACGAGGTCGAAGGCGGCGTGCTCGTTGTTGGAGCGGTAGAGCAGCGGGTTCAGGGTGGTGATGGCCGACGATTGGCGCACCCGGAGCGTGTTGTCGTTGCGCTTCCAAGGGGTGTCCGGCTTGTCATTTCCGCAGGAAAAAAGGAAGAGGGCGGCCATGATGGCCAAGGGCAGGTGAATACTCGTTTTTTTCATCGTGATTTCTTTTTGACCCACAGCGGAGCTGTACCGCAATGGTTTTGAAGCCCGAAGATATATGAAATTTGGGACAGACAAATAACGGATGCATTGCCTTTGGGCGAAGTCCCGGCAAGGTTTTTTTCTTTTTTGGCTTTGCTTGCGCAAAACGGTGTCAGCCTTTCTTCTTCAGGGATTGCTGGAAGCCCCGGCCCAGCGGCAGCTCCACGTTGAAATAATAGGTTGGCGTCATGGTCTTGTCGCCGTCTTTGCTGCATTTTACGATGTGGTAGCGCTGGCCGTCCTTTGTTACCAGCGACGGGGTTTGGGCGACAAAGCCCAGTTTGTCCACCACCAGTTCCACGTCCCGCAGGCTGGCCACCACAAAGGCTTGCTCAAAGGACTCGCCCGTGCCGCTTTTCAGTGGTACATCGAGCAGTTGGTAGTATTTGTGGTAGGTGTCCACGGTGGCGGTGCTGTCTTCCATGAGCCAGCAGGTGTAGCCCCGCTCCAGCCAGGCGGCCAGCGAGCCAGGGTTTTTCTTCAAAAAATTGTCGCAGAGCGTGAGCGCCTCCGGGTAGCGGTCACGGCGGGCGAGGGCGTTCATGGCGTCGAGTATGCGCTCTTCTTGCAGGGGGTTGTAGCTGGGTCGCATCGCACTGCCGTAGTAGATTGTGGCCAAGTCCCGGTTGGTGAGGCTAGGGTCACCTGCCAGCAGCCGCTCGCCGAGGCGGTCATGCAGCGTCGTGTCGGCCTTGAGCCGCCCTTCCATCACTTCGAGGGTTTCGCCATACACGGTTTGTGCCGTTGTTTGCGAAGCGGAGAAAAAACTGAGGCCGAGGGCAAGTAGCAGGCAGGTGTTTTTCATCAGAACCATGTTCGTTTTTTTGCTGCAAAGGTACGAGCTGCAACGAACGCTGTTAGCCTTGAAAAAAGTATGGGGCTGTCACTTGATGAGCAAAATCTTTGCTACGGCCACCAGTGGGTCGTTGGTGTTGTTGTTGGTGGCATACACGAGGTAAACCCCCGTGTTGGCCCGGCGGCCCTTGTAGTCACGGCCATCCCAGATGGCCTGGCCGCCCAGCGCTTCGGTTTCATAGACCAGTTGGCCGCTCACGTCCGTGATTTTCACGGTCGAGTCTTCGGCCAGGCCACTGATGGCGATAGGCCCGTCGTAGTCCTCCCGCACGGGGTTTGGAAAAACGAGCGCCCCACTGTGGAAGCCCTTGGCAGCGGTGGCCTCGGCCCGGTAGGAGATGAGGCCCCGCAGTGTGCCGATGTACACTTCGCCCGTAGCGTCGTCGAAGTCAATGTCGGTGATGGTATTGTCGAAAAGTGGGCTGTTTTCGGCGGTGAAACGGGCCAGCTGCTCCCCACCGTCTGGCGACATGACGAAGATGCCTGCGCCAGTGCCGAACCACTTCCGGTTGGCACCATCGGCGGCGATGGCCCGCACCTCGATTTCTTCGAGCAGGTTGGCGCCGAAGCCGTCCACCTCCACGAAGGGGCGGCTGCCGGGGCACCCGCCGCTGAAGGGGTCGCATTGGAACACCGCTGCGCCCAGCTTGGTGCCTACCCACACGCTGCCGTCCCGGTCCACTTCGATGCTGGTGACCTCGTTGGTGGGCAGCACGGAGTTGGAGGAGTTGAGCACCACGCAGCGGTTGTCGGCGTTGCTGACGAGGTCTTCGCCTTCGTCAAAGACGATGACGCCGGTGCTGTTGCCGGATGAAATGAGCCATTTGTAGCCAAGTGCGTCCACCACGACACGGTGAATTTGGTCGTCGGTGGTGCAATCTAGTGCAAAGCTGTGCCATTCGCCCTCGCTGGTAAGAACGGCCAAGGGCTTGGGTGCGTTGTGGTTGCACATCCAGAGGTTGTTTTGGGCATCGAAGGCGAGGCCCGTCACCCTTGCACGGCTTCCGTCCCCTTGAGCGCCTTGCAGTGAGGAGTTGTTTTCGTCAAAAACCTCGTACGCCTGCGTCGTGGGGTCGTAGCTGACCAAGGCGTCCAAGTATGCTGCTGCGTAAACCTTGCCGTTGGTCGGGTGCGTCTTCACATCCATGAAGTCGGTGATGCCGCTGAGTTCGGGCCTGTTCTTGGTGCTGTGAAAATCCCATTCCCCTTTGTCAAAAGAAAAGAACCCGTCTGAGCGGAACACGGCACTGAAGGTCACGTCAACGCCACCAGCGGCCACCCAGACCTTGCCATTGGCGGCGTCAATTTGATAGGTGTTAATGGTGTGCGGGCTGTTGACTTCAAAAGAGGCGCAGCCAGCGCCTTTGTTCTGAAAGTAAAAATTGCGCAGCTCGTCGGCATACCAGAAATTGCCTTCCTCGTCCTCGATGGCATACCTTGGGAAAATCAAGCAATCGCTGCCGAGTCGGTTGCGGGTGTGGTCGGCGGCAAAGGAATACACCTTTCCCTTGCAAGCGGGGCCACAGTAAAACCCGGCCATCAAATGCTTGCCTTCCGAAGTCAGGAAACTAAGGTCCAGGGAATCGGCATGGAAGAGGTAGGTGGCCGTGTCGCCGTTGAACGTGTAGAGGCTGTCGTTGACGTCGAGGTAGAGTTGGTTGTTGAAAAGCGTCATGGCGTCCGACTCGAAGGATTGTGGCAGTCCTTTTGTGCCATTGAGCCATTCCCAAGTTGAGAAGTCATTGATGTTAAGTGCCCCGTCGGGGTCGGCGGTGTACAGCCCGTCTTCGGTCGCAGCGTAGATTTTCCCATCGAACAGGCGCACCGAGCGCACTTCCACGGGCGATTTGATGGTGTTGGGGAAAATGCCCTGCTTCAGATTCAGCGTGGTGATGCCGTAGTTGGCGGCGAGGTAGGCGATGGAGTCGTCGGCCATGTACACGTCGAAGACTTTTTTGGCACCAAGAAACGGGGCATCGGCAATGGCGGGCAGCGTGAGGATGCCATCTTCGGTCACGAGGTCAATTTCGCTGTCGTCATAGACGACAAGTAGGGTTTTGCTGCCTTCGTTGTATTTCACGAGGCTTACGCCTACATCACTGAGGCCCTCGACTTTGGTCATGCGCCTCACAGAGCGCTCCTGTTTGTCCACTTCCAAAATGGCAAAACGGGTGGCGTAGTAAATCTTTTCCGCACTTTGGGTCACATACAGCCCGTTGCTGAATGGTAGGTGGGATTTCCATTGGCCGATGGCTAGGTCGGACTGTCCGAAAGCATTCACTGCCAAGAACACGAGGAAGGCTATCAGCGAAGGGCGGTTGTGCGTTTTTTTCATAAAACAGTTGGAGTGCATTGATGCGTGAGGATAAAACAGGGCTGCAAATTTATTATTGTTTCAAAGGATGGTGTTAAAAAAGCGGCAGCCTAGCCCGTTTTGGCAAGTTGTTGCATTTCCAAATGTTCAAAAAAAAAGCCGTTGCGACATCGCAACGGCTTTGAGTTAAGTGGAGAATACCGGAGTCGAACCGGTGACCTCTTGCATGCCATGCAAGCGCTCTAGCCAGCTGAGCTAATCCCCCTTTTTTTAGGATGCCAAACGACCGTTTATCGTTAGCGGGTGCGAAAATACGATTTTTCTGAAAAACACAAACGATAGGCTAAAAAAAATCCTCACTCGGATGGCTGGGCGGGCGGCTCTCCTGCTCTTTTTTCGGGCGGGCCAACCCCCAAAACGACAAAAGCCCCTGCACAACGCAAATGCTACTTTTTTTGGAAATTGGAGAATACCGGAGTCGAACCGGTGACCTTCCCGGCTGGCCAGTCGGGACGCCCTAGCCAGCAGAGCTAATCCCCCTTTTTTCGGAAGCCAAACGACCGTTTGCCGTTGGCGGGTGCGAAATCACGATTTTTCTGAAAAATAAATACGGTAGGCAAAAAAAACTCATTCCGACGGCTGAGGTGGGCGGCTCTCCTGCTCTTTTTTCAGGCGGCCTGCTTCTTTGAGC
>JALOMF010000645.1 GCA_025455635.1 Saprospiraceae bacterium
TCTGATGGCAACAAAGGTGGCCTTGCTGCTGCGCAATGGATGTGGAGCATTGTCCGCAGGATGTAGAACTACGTCCGAACCATGTGGAGCATTGTCCGAAAGATGTGGAGCATTTTCCCGACTTGTTTCTAAAGTATTGAAATAGAGTGGTTTACGCTTGCTTGCGCCACTCGCCCGGTGGTAAGCCAAACTCTTCCGCAAAAACCCGCATGAAATACCGAGGGTCGTTGAAGCCCACCTCGTAGGCCACTTCCGACACGTTCATTTCCGCATGGCGGAGGAGCAAATCCTGCGCCTTTCGAAGCCGCAACGACCGCAGGTAAAGGTTGAAGGAAAGCCCCGTCAGCGCCGACAGCTTGGCGTACAGCACCGAGCGGCTCATGCCGATTTGGCGGCCAATCTCTTCGGCGTTCAGGTCGGCGTCGCCCAGCACTGCAGACTGGCGATACTTGGCTTGCAGCTTTCGGCGGATTTCGAGCAGATTGGCCACCATCACCAGCAGTTCTTCTTGGTTGAATGGCTTTGCCAAATAGGCGTCAGCCCCCCTTCTCAGGCCAGCGATGCGGCTCTCCACATCGGCCTTTGCGGTTAGCAAAATGATGGGGATATGGCTGGTGCGTTCGTCGTTTTTAAGCGTGTCGCAGACCTCGAAGCCGTCCTTTTCGGGCATCATCACGTCGCTGATGATGAGGTCGGGTACGGTTTCCAGCGCCTTTTCGATGCCAGCACGGCCATTGTAGGCGAAAACAATCGAGTACCCCTCCTTTAGGCAGTCAGCTAGGTATTCCACCACATCCGGGTTGTCTTCTATGAGAAGGATGGAAGAATTGGAGGATTGAAGGATTGAAGGATTGGCCTCGTTGCGGTGGGGCTGGGAACCTGAATCTGGAAGTTCGGTGCTGGGTTTATCTGGAAGTTCGGTGCTGGGTTTGACTGGAGGGAATTTAACAGAACTTGTTGGATGCGGTTCGCCTTTCACCGTCAAGGGCGATTGTTCCAAGGGCAGCCGAACCGTGAAGGTTGTTCCTACCCCTCGGTCCCCTAAAGGGGATGTGCTGCTCTCCACGCTGATGTCACCGCCCATTGCCTTCACCAGTTCCTTGGTCAGGCTCAGGCCAATGCCCGTACCGCCAGTTTTCGTAAGTGCTTGATTTTCAGCTTGGTAAAAGCGGGGTCAGGCTCAGGCCAATGCCCGTACCGCCAGTTTTCGTAAGTGCTTGATTTTCAGCTTGGTAAAAGCGGTCGAAGATGTTCCCCAAATCCTCGGAGGGGATGCCGACGCCCGTGTCGGAGACGGACAAAACCAGGGATGAAACAGGGTGCCCGTTCATTGCGGAAGCCTCATCCCTCATCCCCATGGAAAGTGTGACCTTTCCGCCACCCGGCGTAAATTTTATCGCATTGGAAAGCAGGTTGTAAACGATTTGCAGCAACCGCTCAGGGTCGTAATCCATCTCGATTTTTGCCTCGGTGTTTTCCACCTTGACTACCACGTTTTGGGCATTGGCGAGGGAGTGCAAGCTCTCGGCGATATAGCGCAAATAGGGCACGACATCGCCCCGTACATAGTTCATTTTCAAAGACTTATCCTCCAATTTCGCCAGGTCGAGGATTTGGTTGATGAGGCGCAGGAGGGACTCGGCATTGCGCCTTGAAATGGAGATTTTAGAGATTAGAAATTGGGAAATTGAAAGCGGTGCCGGCTGTCGCTCAATTTCCAATTTCATAATTTCCAAATTTCCAAGCAAAACCGTCAGCGGCGTCCTGAACTCATGGGTGATATTGGTGAAAAACCGGCTTTTGAAGGCATCCAATTCCTCCAAATGCTGCGCTTTTGCGGCGAGTCGCACTTGCCTGAGCCGTTGTTCATAAAAAAAGAAAACAAGGCCGCCCGCTGTCAGTAGGTAAATTGCCCAAGCCCACCAAGTGGCGTACCATGCCCGTTTCACCACGATGGGCAGGGCGATTTCTGCCTTGCTCCAATTACCGTTGTGGTCGGCGGCCCTCACCTTGAAGGTGTATTGGCCGGGGGGCAGTGCCGTATAACGGGCAAAATTTTCGTAGCTGACCGGGTTCCATTTTTTCTCAAAACCCTCCAGCATGTACTGGTAGCTGTTGCGGCCAGGATTGGCGAAGGAAAGCAGCGCAAACCGCAGGGTGAAATATTGGTCGTAATGCTCCAGCAGCATCGGCCCGGCCTGGTCGCCGCCCAAATCGAAAACCAGCGTGGTGTCGTGCTTGCTGTCAAATTTCTCCAACTCCGTGAGCACAAGCGGCGGGTCGGAAGTGGGGGGCAGTTGGAGGGACTGGGGCGAGAAAACGGTCATGCCGTTCAAGCCGCCAAAGTAGATTTTTCCGGAGGCTGGGCTTTTGAAAAACGACAGTGAGTTGAACTCCTCGTGCGGCAGGCCATCGTCCACATGGAAATTGCGAACTTCGGGCAACTCGTTGGTTTTCAAGGCAGTAGCCAGTGTGATACGGGAAAGCCCGCCATCGGTCGGGCACCATAAATACTTGCCATCCGGCAATGCACAGTACACCCGGTTGTTCGGCAGACCATCGGCGACCGTGAAAGTTCTTGCCGTCCTCCGTCCACCGTCCACCGTCAACCGAATCAGGCCGCCATCGCTGCCGAGCCATAGGTTACCCCCGGCCTCATGGATGGAAATAATCTTATTGCTGCCAAAGCCCTTGCAATTCCCGGTGTTGAACTGTTCAACCGCTTTGAAGCCAGTTCCCTGCGGCGACAGCCTCCAAAGCCCCGTTTCCGTGCCAACCCAAACATCGCCCTGCTGGG
>JALOMF010000235.1 GCA_025455635.1 Saprospiraceae bacterium
AAGGTATCGTCATCGTAATGGCCCTAGTAGCAGTACATCCAGTGCTGCTGGTGACTGTGACGGTGTAGGTACCTGCTCCAAGGTTGAGTCGGTCGCCGTCGTTGCGGGCCAAATCAGCTATTCGCTGCGCAGGCAAAGCACTATAAAACAGGCGAACATCGTCCATTCTGCCCGAATAGAAATTGGAGGCAGAGGATGCAAATGCGTCAGTGCTATTTCTAGCTCCGATGGCGTCGTTGTTGGCGTTGGCAGGAATAGAAGTGGCCGCAGAAGTAGCCGAAGTGCTGGCCACGCCATCAAGATAGCAGGTCAACGTGCCGCTGTTGAACACTACTGCGACATGGTGCCAAGCTCCGTCATTGGGGAATGTCAGGGTGCCCGTAGTTCGCTGCACCCCAGCTGTGCGGTAGGCTGCTGTCAATACATTGGCGTTGAGTCGGGCTGCCATGCCATCGGTGGAGCCGCCTTGTTCAAACAGGATTTTTATGCCAGTCAGGTTGGCTGGTTTAATCCACATTGAGTATGTCCTGGCGGAGTAGGCAGTTTCAAGGAAGCCACCATCAATGCCATATCGGATGAAGGTGGACCCGTTGAAGTTAAAAGCGTGGCTGCCCTCAATTTTATCTACGGCATCGTAGGCAGCAGTGCCGGTAAGTGAGGTTTGGTGGTGGGCGTTGGCTGTGCCATCATTGGTATTGTTGTTGAACTGCCAGTGGGCTTCTTCAACCATGTCGCTCCAGCGGTAGCTTGTAGGTGTGTTGGGATTTGTGACGGTTAGGTTAATGTCGGCATTGGTGGCTTGGCAATCAATAATGCTGTGCGTGACTAAGGGTCGGCAGTCGCTGTCGGCACAGTCTATCAGGCCATCCCCATCGTCATCTATGGCATTGTTGCAGATTTCAGGGGGAAGGATTGACGTAAGGATTTTACTTTGGGAATCGGACAACCCAGGTTCTGCCTTTGAAAAAGAAAAATAGCCAACTGTGGCAACTGTTGAAAATACCAGTCCTACAGCCAGTATCAGCATAGAAGATTTTCTGCTTTGTCGAATACTCATCATGATAGTGGTGCCTGTTCAAAAAAAAGGGTTATTGCTGCTTGTTTTTCTCATCAAAACAAGAAGCTAGGAATTGACAAAGGGGGAAGGTGGGATTTTAGCAGCAGTGTGCAATGGGGGGAATTAGCGCACCGATTCAAAAAAAACAAAACATAACAAATTGACTATCAACAGCTTGCAGCTTGAATACAAAAAAACAAACTATGAAAAATCAACGATTGTGCGAATAAAGACCAGTAATTCCAAACATAAACGAAAACCATTCCAAAAACCTAGGAAATTCCATGCTATTGACTTTTCTAACAATTTACAAACATTGTCTGTACAACTGGTTTTTATAAAAAAAACGGCCAAGTACCACCATGATGGTACTTGGCCGTTATAGCCTTTTTCATATAATTTTATGTACTACCTGAGAATTACGACAAACCCAGTCTCAGGCTTATCCCCTGTGCCAAGGTCGAGCACGTAGAAGTAGGTGCCGTCCGGCAGAATCTTGTCCTTGTAAGTCCCCTCCCAATCACTCAGGTAATTGGTCGCCTCATGCACCAGCAAACCCCAGCGGTTGTAGATGTAAAGGTGGTGCCCCGGGTAGTTTTGCAAACCCGTTATCTTGAAGGTCTCGTTTTTGTTGTCGCCATTCGGCGAAAAAGCTTCCACGATGGACAAACCAGAACAGAAAATGGTCACAAAAACCGTGGCCGTGTCGCAACCCGCAGGGTTGCAAATCGAGTAGGTAAAACTATCGGGCGTATCCTCGTCGCAGTAGTTCGGGTCGGTGGGCACGTAGTTGATGGTGCCGTCCGGCAACACCTGCACATCGCCATGCAGCGGTGGCTCTACGATGGACGGAATCCCAAGTAGGAACTGGACGGTATCGTTGCCTAGCACGTTGATGTTCGAGGCATTTCCTTGGTCGGTGAACACAATGTCGTCCACGGCAATCGGGAGCGAATCGCCCGCAAAACCAACCGTTACGAAGAAATAAGTCGTGTCGCAAAGCCCGGTGACATCACAAACCACAAAGCAAGCCGAATCCAGTCCTGGCTCATTTCCTTGATAAATGACGCAGGTGCTGTCCACCGTGAAACCAACAATCTCGCCGTTGGAGCCGGGGCAAAGGTTCGTGACACTGGCCACATCGCCCAGCAGCTCCGAAAGGTCAAGGCAAAAAGTATCCACTGCGCCCAGCATGATGGTATCTTGCACCACGTCGGAGGTCAGGCAAACCAATTCCAAAATGGCAGTCTCCGTACAATTCGTCAAGGTATCCGTGATGGTCAGCGTATGCGGCAGGCCAACTTCCAGCGTGATGGCAATCCCTGTCGGAATCGTGGTCAAGCCCAAGCCAAGTTCTACCTGGATTCCACTGATTTGCTGCTCGATGGTCAAGTTGCCGTAATTGTTCGAAGCGTCGCCGCCCTGAATCAAATTGGCCCCGGTATTCGGGTCAACCACCACTTGCCAGTTGCCCGAAGGGTCCCAAAGGTTCATTGAGTCGGCCAATTCTTGAATCGTGTTGAACACGCCCGTGAAGTCGGTTCCATTTACGTTCCAATTCTCCAAAATATAAGGCCCAAGCAAGCCTTGGCTCGGCAGCGCATCGTAGTTGAACCTGAAAATGCTGGTCAGGCCGCAACCTTGCAGTTGCGAAGCGGGATAAACGACGCCATCTAGTTCCATTGTTTTGTTCAACAAATCAATGATGTCGAATGGGAGGCAAAGCAGGCCACTGTCCAGCGAGCAATCAATGCTCGAAGCCAGAACGCCACCCGGAATCAAGACCGGGCAGGGTGAAATCACTTCGATGTTGACGGTGAAAATAGCGCTCGTATCCCCTACAAAAACCTCGAAACAAGCCGTGTCCAGTCCAATCTCCTCCCCCGTGAAGGTGATGCACCAAGTCTGCTCATCCACCACGTAGCTGGTGTTCCCGTTGCTGGCGCAAACCACTGCCACGCTGTCCACGTCGCTGGTCAGGTAGCCAAAATCTTCGAGGCAAAGTTCGATGGTGTTGCCCTGCGGCACCAGTGTGTCCACCGTCACGTCTTGGATGATGGTGCAAAGCACGTTCACAACAAACGTGTCGGCACAGCCCTTGACGGTATCCTCCAGTATCAGTACGTGCAGCCCCGTGTCAACAGTCAGGCCAACATTGGTCATGCTGAGGTCGCAGAAGCCGATATTGCCGCCGAAGGCAGCGCCATTGTCCGTGATGAGGAAATTGGGCAAATCGGTGACCGGCACCGACACGCAGAACTGGGCACCGTCGTTGCAGTCGTCCACTTGGAGGGTCAGCGGTGAAAGTGGCACTGTACCGCAGCCGTCGTCGTCCGTGCAGGAGACCAGTACAAAAAGCGTATCCTGGCAGCCTGTGGCAAAATGCAGGAACACCACTTCGTGAAGCCCGGTGTCAAGTGCTACTTGCGCAAACTGCCCATTGCACACCACAAAGTTTCCAGCGTAGGGGAAGCCGTTGTCCAAGACGCCGTAATTGGCGATTGAGTCCAATAATATAGGTGTGCAGACACCCGCAATGTCTGCGCAACTGGCCACTTGTATTTGCGCCGTCGTGTCCGGGAACACATCGAACAAGCTGCAAAGCGGCCCAACCGTGATGTTCAGCAGCGTGGTATCGCAGTTGCCAAGGTTGTCGCAAACGACCAAGCAACCTGCGTCAGCCCCAATAAAACCAGTGTTCGGGGTGAATGAAAAACAGTTTTCATTGATGGCGATGATGCCGTTGGCTGGTAGTTGGCAAACCGACATTTGCTGAAAAGTACCCGGCAAGCCTAGCGTGTCAATGCAGTAAACATTGCTCGTCACGTTTTCCGAAGTGAAAACGTCGAGTTGGTCAACGCCATTTAGGGCATTGATGGTCAATGTGTCGGAGCAGCCATCGGCTGGGTTCTCGACGATGATGGTGTGCTGTCCTGCGCCGCTGATTGGCACTGCCGTACCCAACGGCAACCCGTTGAAGGCAGGTGCAATCGTGCTCAGAAGGCCAGTAGCGATGTGCGTGATGATGAGGTTTCCGTACACTCCGTTGTCGTTGGTGCTGATGATGCTAAAGGTGGGCTGTTCAATGTTCCAGTTTCCTACATTGTCCCAGATGTTCATCTGGTCAACCAATCCTTGCATATTTTGTACCACACTTGAAAAATTCTGACCATTTATTGTCCAGGCCACGGAATACGGCCCCATCGCCCCTTGCCCGAAAACTTGGCCGTAAGCGTAAATCACGACTTGGTCCACGTTGCAGGGCATCAATTGGCCACTGACCGGCTGCCCGTCCAGTATCACATTTAGGCCCATCATGGTGACGGGCGAAATGGGCAGGCAGACCTCCCCTACTCCACTTTGCAAGGAAATCAAGACCTCGTCCGGGTTGAAAAGCGTCGGACAAGGATTTGGGTTGCTTGTATTTGTGATGACCAAGTAAGTCGTGTCGCAAATCGGTGGCGTAGAGTCGTCGCAATGCACCACACAGGCCGTCGTAGTGCCTGTGAAATTATCGGCCAAGTCAATGTTCACGCAGTTGGCAGCCAGCGTCAGCGTGACTTCGTTTTGGTTCGCTCCGCAAATGCTTGAACTCAATACCACGCCCGACAACTGGATGAAATCGCTGCCAAGGCAAGTGTCAACCGCCGCCGTGTTGCCCAAGTTCAAGAACAGGGTGTCGGTCACCGGCTCCACGTTGATGATGAAAATGAAGGTATCGCAAACCGGGATGAAATTGTCGTCGCAAACCACCACGCAGGCCGTGTCGGAGCCAATGAAGCCAAGGTTTGGCGTGTAGGTAAAGCAGGTAGCCGTGTTTGAAACAAAAGCGCCATTGCTTGGCAGGCCGCATGGGCTGATGCTGAATAGGTTGCCGATGAGGTCATCCGTGTTGGCACAAAGCTGACCCACGCTCGTGCTAGGCGTAGTATTGAAAACCAGCGTTTCGGTCGTGACCACTTGCTGGTTGAAAACAACGGTCACGTTGTCCGAGCAGCCATTGGCGGCAGTGACCGTGACCAAGTGATTTCCAAATCCCGTAATCGCCACTTGCGAACCAAGCGGGAGCTGGACGAGGCTTCGTGCCAAGGTTTGCGTAGCGCCGCCAGCTGGGGTAATCACGAGATTGCTGTAAGTGCCTCCTTGGCCGCCTTGGATGCTTTGCGTACCAGCAATCAAGACCCAGCCACCGTTGGGGTCCCAGGCGTTCATTTGACCCACGAGTGCTGCCAAGTTGGCTACCACCCCAGTGTGGAGGGTGCCATTTGCCGTCCATGAATTGATGGTAAATGGCCCTGCTGGCAAGCCGCTCACATCGTAAACTGATAAAACATCAAAGCCGCAAGGCGTGAAGGATTGGGTGTAAGGCACCCCATCAATCGTGACCTGGTAGTTCACGATTTCACCAGTCGGAATTGGGATGCAGAGGAAATTGTCTGGCGTGGCAGAAGTAAAATCCAAGGTCGTTTCATCAAAAACCTCGTCACATGCCACGGGTGGCACGATGGTGACGATGACCGTGTTTTCTTCGCAAAAACCGCCACTGCAAAAACTCACGCAAGCTGTGGTAGTCCCGTAGAAATTGCCGTTTCCGGTGAAAGTCAAGCAGTTGCCAGCGACTGTGCCGCTGATTTCCGCCGTATTTATGCTGCAAAAACTGGCTGATGTCACTGGCCCCGGCAGCTCCACCACGAAGCTGGTTAGGCAGGAATCTATCGTGTTTTCCCCTGCGGGAATGGTCAAGTACACGGTATCGTTTTGCGGCAGCACATTTACGAAGAAGTAAGTCGTGTCGCAGACCTGCGGAAAGCCGCCATCGCAGGCCACCATGCAGAATGCGTCTTGTCCAGCGAAATTCAGGCTAGGGATGTAAAACACGCAGTTCGGCGATGACAGCGGCGCCACCCCAAAATCAGGGGACTGGCAGTAGCCCACGTTGACGATATTGCCTCCGGGAAGCTCACTGCCGCTCAGGCAGTTTGTCGTCGTTGGGGTGTTCACGGTTGTGGTCAAGAAGATGGTGTCCGTTTCAGTCGGGTCGAGCGAGGAGTTGATGACGAGGGTGTCGGCACAGCCCGTCAGCGGGTTTTCAGCGATTAAAACAGCGAAGCCCGGGCTGGTCAGTGCCAAGTTGAAGCCAGTGGGCAGCGAAGTGGTGTTGATGTTCAGCATGGCCGGCGTACCGCTTGGCAAGTGGGTCACTTCCATATCGCCGTAGTTGGTCGCTGGGTTACCTCCGAAAACCAGGCCCAGCGTTGTGTTGATGGCCCAATTTCCCGAAGGGTCAAAAGTTTGCATCAGCGTGAGCAGTTCGTTGGCGTTGTTGAAAAAACCACTGAAACTGTTGCCATTCACCGTCCAAGTGTCCAGCGAATATGGCCCGCCAAAGCCTGCACCCGGCAGCAGGGTGTAGGAGTAGGCCGTTGTGGGCACGAAATTGCAGCCATTGGGGTTGTTGAGCGGCGTTCCGTTCAGGTACAAGTCAAATCCGGTCAAGCTTGCCAGGGGCACCTGCACACAGTAGTTGGTGGGGTTGCCCGTAAAAGGAACGGCAACCGA
>JALOMF010000236.1 GCA_025455635.1 Saprospiraceae bacterium
CGGATGTGTTACTTGCAGATACTTTGAGAAAAAAATCGCCTTCCAAACTCCAACAAAAGCTCGCAACACTAGGCAACAATTAAGTTTTATACGGACGAAAACGTGGCCAAGACTGTGGTCAAAGGCTTGCGGTCTAGAGGCGTAACGGTGTTGACTTGCCAAGAGAGCAATATGCTATCCGCCTCGGATGAAGAACAGTTGGCTTTTGCTACGAAGTCCAACTGTGTCATTTTTTCTCACGATACTGATTTTCTGAAAATTCATGCTACTGGCGTAGAACACGCTGGCATAGTTTACACTGCAAATCGAGCAGATGTCGGCAAGATTATCCGAAACTTAAAACTCATCCATGACATGATGGATTCAGCGGAAATGATTAACCATGTTGAGTTTATTTAGTGCTTCGCAACAGTTTGCATCACGCTGCCACCCGCTGCCCCTCCCGCACCGCCGCCTCATTCCGATACCCTTGCAAAAACTGGATAAACCGCTCCAAGTCCCCTTCCGTCGTAGGTATGCCCACCGAGATGCGGATGGCGCCCCGCATTTTCCCTAAAAACTCGAACATATCGTGCATGTTCCCCGACTTGCGAGAACTGAAGTACTTGGCCATTTCCTCCGTCGTCACGCAGTTGTTGACTTCGTCAATGCCGGGGTTGCAGAAACAGCCCGTGCGCAGGGAGATGAGCTGCGAGTTGGCCCGCTGCTCCACCTCCTCGAAGTGGAAAGCGTGGCCCTCGCCGTCGGTCAAGTTGAAGATGATGGTGCCGCCCTTGGCGTCGGTACACGTCGGGCCAAAGATGTGGACGAGCGGCTGGCCGTTGTCGTGGCGCAGGTCGAGCATCTGTCGGATGAGGCTTTGTGTCAGGTGCCGTACCCTGCGGTTGATGCGCTCCATTCCGATGTTTTCGATGAAATCGAGGCCACGGGTAATGGCGGGTATGTCGAGGTAGTTCACCGTGCCGTTCTCGAAACGCTCGTGGTCGGCGGCGAGGAAGTGACCGCCATAGTTCACGGCAACCGCAGTCACGGTGCCTCCGGCAAACCAAGGTTTTTTCAGCAAATCAAACTTCGATTTTTTCACCAAAAGGCAGCCAATGCCCGTCGGGTAGCCGAATATTTTATAAAAAGAAACCGAGACGAAGTCCGGCTGCACCTGCTTCAGGTCGAGGCGGGAAGTGGGCACATAGGCAGCGGCGTCGAGCAGCACGTCCCAGCCGAGGGCCTGCGCTTTGGCAATCCACGCCAGCGGGTGCTTCACGCCCGACACGTTGGATTGGGCTGGGAAGGCCAGCAGCTTGTGCTTGCTTTCGGGGTGCTGGCGCAGCATTTCGTCGAGCGAGGTCTCGTCAATGGTCAAGTCTTCGTAGTGCAGCGGGCAGTAGGCGTAGTGGCCGCCCTTGCTGAGGCAATATTCCCGGATGCCGTTCACCGAGTTGTGGTTGTCGGCGGTGAGCACGAACTGGCTGCCCTCGCTGAACGGGTAGCACTCGCCCACGATTTGCAGCGCACCGGAAGCATTGGCCGTGAAAACGCAGAAATAGTCGTCCTGTGCATTGAAGAAGCGCAGCACTTTTTCACGGGCCTCCGTCACGTTGCGGGTCGAAAGTTGCGAACTTGGGTTGGTGGAGTGGGGATTGCCGTACACCGCATCGCTGAGGTAAGCAAAATGCTCGTCAATCAAGCTTTGGGCGTAGAGGTTGCCGCCCGTGTAGTCGAGGTAAACTTGGCGCTGACGGTCTAATCGGTCGAATTCACGCTTGCGCAAATCGGCGAAAAACTGCTCGTCGTTGCCGCCGTTGTTGCCCACGGCTGGCGTTGGGCTATTTTGTAACAAGGAACTCATGTTGCGCTGTTTGGTAGGGCAAAGGCAAAAAGGGGCTGCCTCGCTTGTGGAGCGAAGGTAGGTTTCTTCCGAATGTCTAAGGCTGTGAAAACAGGCGAGTGTGACCAAAATCACCCGTGGAAGACCTCAATCTCGTGGTTCTTCACCACAAGGTCGGTGAACTTGCCCTTGAAGCGGGTCGCCCGCACGATGTGGTTGTCAATCCAATGATAGTTGCCGCCACGTGGCTTGCCAAAGATGATGCCGTGGTACTTGAAGCCGTGCTTTTGCAGCCAAGCCTCGGTCACGGCCCGGTGCTCCTCGGTGCGGGAAGTGAAGAAAGTGATGACGTGCCCATCCTCGAACCATTTGTTGCAGATTTTGAGGGCGTCGGGGTAGGGTGGCACGGTGGCCATGCGCTCCGGCTGCTCGTTCGGCACGTCGTCGCAGACCGTGCCGTCAATATCAATCAGGTAGTTCTTCTTGTCCTCAGTTAATATGGGGCTGATGAGTTCGCCCTTTTCGTTGTAAGCTTCTACTAGTGTTGCTGGATTGTTTTCCATTCAAAAATTGCGTTTAGTCCCATGACTGGGCGGCATCGTGTTTTTACTACGCAAAGGTATGGGTTTTGTGGATTGCTGGATTGTTTGATTGTTGAATTGTTGCCCGCATGACGACAACAATCCCACAATCCAGCCATCCAGCCATCAAATCCTCGCCATTTTGAAAAGCTTTTTGTCAAGGACGGGGCTAGCTGCTGGGGCTAGTTCACCACTGCTGTTTTGCAACAAGAGCGTCATGCGCTCCTCCTTGATTTTTCCACGGTCGTCGGTGAGCGTGTAGTGCTGCACCACATCGGTGCGGCCATCCTGGTCATGGTCGGTGAGCCAAGCATCTTGTTGGTTGCACCAGCCCTCGTCGCACCAGGCCCATGCGATGGTTTCGAGGTGCTGCATTTCGTTGTTTTTTAGGGTAAAAATGGCGATGTCGCTCGACACGTAGCGACCGGGCACTCTGCAAATATAGAAGCCGCCGTATTCGCCAACCGCCATCACCTCGCCGCCGCCGCCCGACCAGATTTCCCGGATTTCAGCGCTGAAATATTGGTAAAAACTGGTGTCAATCAACGAGCCTTGGAAGGGGTAGTCGCCGGGGTTGTCCACCCGCACGATGGGGTGCAGGTGCAGTTGCTCCGCAGTGCCAAGGTCGGGGAACAGCTTCGCCAGTTTGCCTACTTCCACCGAGTTGGCAGCTTTTCCTGCCTCGTCGGTTTTCATGCGCTTGAAACTGAGCTGGCCGCTGGGGCCGAAGATTTCGAGCTTGTCGCCCTTCACGGAGTAGGAATTTGCCTTGGCTAGCAGGCTGAAATAGTTTTTCTCAAGCTCCAAGCCATCGCAGGCTCGCTTGGTAGCGCCTATTTCACCCAGCTTGATGCTGCTGCCTTTGGTGCTGTAATCGGCGAAATAGCTGTTGCAGGGGGCTTTCCCGTTTATTTTCCCTTTTGAAAAAACAAGGCTAACCGCCAAATCCTTCGGCAATCGCAAAGCCTGCTTGTCCAGCTTGGCACTTGACAGCGTCCAATAACTATCGGCCAAATCGCCGCCCACTGGCTCACTGCCACACGATGCGAGGAGGAGGCACATGGCCGTTGCGAAGCAAAGGAAAATTGTGTTTTTCATGGTATGCCTTATGAGATTTCGGATTTCGGAATGCGGATTTCGGATTAGGGCACTGCTGCTTTTTCATATTATAAAGAATTACGCTTAATACGGAAGGTAGTGCGTAATCCGAAATCGTAAATCCCTGTCTGCCGAACAGGCAGGCGCAATCCGAAATCGAATCATTCTTCCTCCTCCCGTCCCCGGCCCATCTGGTTGTCGGCTTCGAGGCGTTGGAAGAGGGTGTCCACCCGGTACATTTCGTCGAGGGTGTCGTCAATGTAGAAACTGAGTTCCGGCATCCGCCGCATCTGTTTCCCGATGCGGGCAGCGAGTGCCTGCTTGAGGCGCACGTACTGGTTCTCCATCTCCAAGATGACTTCCTGCTTGTTTTCAGTGTTGAAAATGCTGAGGTAAATCTTTGCAACGTTGAAGTCGGGCGTCATCTTTACGTTGGTCACTGTCACGAAGACTTGGGTGCCGTAGATGTAACCACCTTCCTGCTGCAGCAGCACGCTGAAGTGCCGCTTTATCATTTCTGCTACCTGCTTTTGGCGTATGTCGGCCATAAATTATCGGTTGACGGTTGACGGTTGGTGGCCAACGGTTGACGGTTGACGGAGTTCCGTTCACCGTAAGCCGTTCACCGTCAACCGTCAACCGTTTAATGAGGCAAGTTATAAATCTTTTGCTTCGCAAAACGTTCCCGAAGGGCAAAAGAAAAGGCCGTGCTGGTGTTTCCGGCACGGCCCTTATGCTTGATGGCAAGTTTTAAGCTATGCCAAATGCTTTTTTCACTTTGTCCACGTAGTCGAGCTTCTCCCAAGTGAAGGTTTCCACTTCCTTGGAAATAGTTTTGCCAGACCCATCGGTTAGGGTGACAGTCTTGATTTCTGGTGTTCTGCCCATGTGGCCATAAGCAGCAGAATCGGAGTAGATTGGATTGCGCAGCTTCAGGCGGTTCTCGATGGCATAAGGGCGCATGTCGAACAGGTCGTTGACGATGGCGGCGATTTCGCTGTCCTTCATCTTCAGCTTGCTGCTGCCGTAGGTGTTCACGTAGATATTGGTTGGCTTCGCAACGCCGATGGCATAGCTCACCTGCACCAGCACCTCGCTGCAAACGCCAGCAGCTACTAGGTTCTTGGCGATGTGGCGAGTAGCATATGCTGCCGAGCGGTCAACCTTAGAGGGGTCTTTGCCACTGAAGGCACCGCCGCCGTGTGCGCCCTTGCCGCCGTAGGTGTCCACGATGATTTTGCGGCCAGTGAGGCCCGTGTCGCCGTGCGGGCCGCCGATGACGAACTTGCCTGTTGGGTTCACGTGGTAGGTGATGCCTTCCTTGAAGAGGCGCTGCACTTTTTGCGAGCACTTCTTTTTCACCCTTGGTATCACGTAATTGATGACGTCCTTTTTGATTTGTTCCAACATGGCGGTCTCCTCAGCGAAGTCGTCGTGCTGCGTCGAAACCACGATGGTGTCAATGCGGATAGGCTGGTTCTTGTCGGAGTATTCGATGGTCACCTGCGACTTGGCGTCGGGGCGGAGGTACTTCATCCGCTTGCCTTCCCGGCGTATGTCGGCCATTTCCATGAGGATTTTGTGGGAAAGGTCGAGTGCCAACGGCATGTAAGTGTCGGTCTCGTTGGTGGCATAACCGAACATCATGCCTTGGTCGCCGGCACCTTGGTCTTCTGGGTTGGTGCGCTCCACGCCCCGGTTGATATCAGGTGATTGCTCGTGGATGGCCGAAAGCACACCGCAGGAGTGCGCCTCGAACATGTATTCGCTCTTGGTGTAGCCGATTTTGCCGATTACGCTACGGGCGATGCTTTGAACGTCGAGGTAGGTAGTAGTTTTTACCTCACCAGCCAACACGACTTGCCCGGTGGTAACGAGCGTTTCACAGGCCACCTTGGAGCTAGGGTCGAAGGCGAGGAAGTGGTCAACGAGGGCGTCGGAAATCTGGTCGGCTACTTTGTCGGGATGTCCTTCCGATACACTTTCGGAAGTAAAAAGATATGGCATAGTTGCGTTTTAAAGATTAAAATTGAAGGTTGATGGTGGTTTTAGGGTGTCAAAAGCGGCGCAAAGATAGTTTTTTTAAAATACTAACTTTCCTAAAATATGTATTGTTTTGCCAACCTTTTGCTTTGGTAAGGTGTCTTTTAATACGACGGAGCGCAATTTATTGTGCAACGGTGTTAATTTTTTGGTAAACACAACACATATGTTGACCCAACTAGTGATTTTCTGTCGCATGTCGCCATGGTAGCGGCACCGCGAAGTACAATGCGCATGTGCATGAGTGCGGCCGGTACTCAACTTTGCCTAGCATAGTTAGTGGCTCCCATTTGGACGGCACCTAGAACCACCTTATTGTGTCCGTCGATACAGTTGCGACGTGCTTACTTTACGAGGTTTAAATTACTAATTTCGCTCGGCTGGCTGGTGTGGATGAGCTCTTGTAGGGTAGCGTAGGATAAGTAGTTGTAGCTGTTTGGTCCATTCCAGATTGTGTCGCTATATATTTCAGATTGTGTCGCTATGTTGTTCCCAGCAGGAAACTTTTACAACCGATCTGTAAAATAGAATGTCACCATCATTCACTGATTTTGTTGGTGTATAGCAGGTGGTCATGTATCACATGATTATCTTAGATAACATTGTTATAATTATTGACATGTAAATTATTTCAGTGGAAAATAGATGATATTGAAACATTGTTTTTCTATCCGTACATGATCCTCTCCCCTTGTCTCCCTGGTGTACGTTTAGTGGAACCTTTAAGAATACGACGACGGGTCCGTGATTGTCGATCGAAGCATAAATTATCATTTCTCGTTGTTCGAGATAGCTTCGGTTTCGGTTGATCTCTCCAGCGTTGTGGTGAGAAACTTGCCGCATATTTCACTCCTTCCATTATAAAGTACGAATCGTACGGCCTATCATCCTCCCAGTACGACTCTGTCTCATCAAAAAAATCTCCACATATACGTCCTTCCTCCTCGCCTTCTAAAATTGGATTTATGGAAGGTTTACGGAA
>JALOMF010000237.1 GCA_025455635.1 Saprospiraceae bacterium
GACTTGGGCCGTACCCAAGATAAACTGTTGGTTGCTTGGTAAAGCTATCGCTGGCATTAGGTAAACGCCCCACGACTCCCCATCGGGCATCAGTTGGAGCTTGAATTGAAACACGGGCTGCTGTGAAAAAGCAAAGGCAGGAAAGAAGCTCAGGATAAAGAGCCAGCGCATCGGAGTAGCGTTTTTCATGGATATTTTTTGTTTGTAGGAGGCGGTTAAGATAAAAGGTTCGTTTTTTTTATTGGAAAAGGGCAGTCGGCGCACAGCTGCGCCGACTGCCCTTTTTTTGCTTAAAACACGATGAGTTTCTCCCGTTGCAGCACCTTCCCGTCCACTTCGAGGGAGAGGAAATAAGTGCCGGGCACCATGCCGTTCAGGTCGAAGCGGTGGCTGCCCGAGCCATCGGTGCGCTCCGACTTCAAGGTTTGGCCTTGCAGGTTCCATAGGCGCAGCGTGGCGTTTTGCTTCGCAATGCTTGCTTCAAAACGGACGCTGACCTCGTTGTGCGCAGGGTTCGGGGCCACGCCGAAGAAGCTGGCCGCTGGGGCATCTTCCACGGCTTCCTCCTCGTCCACCTCCAAGTCCGTCAGCTTGATTTCCACGTCCACGCCCTCGACGGTGTCGTCGTCGTCGTTTTGTGCAACCAAGTTCCAGCCGCCGGGGCAGCTCCACTGGCCCTGGGCGTATACGCCGCAAGACTGGAAATGCACCTCGCTGCCGTCACCAGCACCGAAGCCCGTGAACTGGTTGGGGCTGAAGCCGGGAGGCACGATATTGTTCATCAGTACCAGTGAGCTTGGGCAAGGGCCTACCCGCTTGAAGCGGAACAGCATGATTTCGCCGCCAGGCTCCAGGTTCAGGAAGTTTTGGTTAGGCTCCAGCACAAACTCCATGTAGATTTTGCCGGGGTCTTGCGCAGGGTTGAGCATGGCGAGGCCGTATTTCCATTTGCCGCCTGCTATGCTCGTGAAGTCGGTGAACGTGAAGCCCACGGGGGCTACCAGCGTCACCCGTCCGCCCGTTGGCAGTTGGTACGGTGTTTCGGTGAAATCATTGGCGGCCTTGGCCCACACGCCCCATCCTTGGCCGTTGGCCAGCAGTTTCACCGAGAGTTTCACACAGTCCTCGTACACGGGGCCGGGGTTGCAGATGTTGTCGCCTTGAAGCTGCAAGGTGGCAGGGTTTGATACCGTTTCGCCGCAAATTTGCGAAGCGGCCTTCAAGCGGAACTGCCTGCCGCCCAAGCCAGCCGCCTCGGCGATGTGCAGCGTCGGGGTCTTCGTGCCAGCGTAGTTGCCGCCTTCGGCAACGTCGGCCCAAGCACTGCCGTTCGTGCTCGACTGCCACTGGAGCTGTGCCCCGCTGCCATTGCTGACGATGGTGCTGAAGCTCGTCGCATCATCGGGACAAACGGCCACGGTCTGTGGCTGTAGGTCGAAGCCCACGGGCTGCTCCACGGTCAGGTTGGCGATGTTCGAGTTAATCCCGCCGCAGTAGTTCTGAGAGATTGCCAACATGTAGAACCTGCCGTTTTCCGTTGGATTGTTCACCGTGAGCACGTTCGTGTGGGTGCCGGAGAAGTTGCCGTCGTCGTGCAGCTCAGTGGCGATATTGTTGATAAAAGTAATCCAAGCATAATAGATGTTCGGGTCGGTCACGTTGTGCAGTACCTCGAAGCTAACTGCCTCGCCCCTGCAGGTCGTGACGCTGGCCGGTTGCTGGATGACCTGTGCATTGGGCAACACCGTGTAAGTGGCCACTTCAGAGAATAACTCGCCGCAAGCCGTGGTGCTGGCCCTCAGCCGGAATTGCCGGCCATTTTCGTTTGACCACAGCATGTGCAGCGAGTCCGTCTGGGCGCCCGTGATTGAGCTGTCGTCCACCACATCCGCCCAATCGGTGCCGTTGTCGCTCCACTGCCACTGCAGCTGTGGAGTTTCGTTGCCTTGGTAGGTGACCACAGCTTTGAACGCCGATGGGGAATTTTCACAAGTGCGCACGTCACTTGGCTGTAGCCCGAACCCGATTGGCCCTTCCACTGCCACGCTGGCGGCTTCCGAGTAGGTCGCTTCGCAAATCCCAGTCGTTGCCGCAAGGCGGAAAAGCTGGCCAGCCGCGGCGGCAGGTTGGTTGATGTTGAGGGAAGCCGTCGTTGCGCCAGCAAAAAATGCGTCGTCGGCGAGGTCAGCCCAAGTCAGGCCACCATCGTTTGATGATTGCCACTGGTAGCCCAGGTTGCCTGCGTAGCCAGTTTCCAAGGCAGCGTTGGCGCTCAGTGTTGCGGCTTCGCCGAAACAAGTAGCCGTGCTTTGAGGCTGCTGCGCAAAAACGGCGCTGGCTTCCACCACGAGGCAAGCCTCCGCCGAAGTGAGCGATGCCGAGCAGGCCGTAGAGGCCGAGCCTACGATGGCCCGGAAGCAGTGGCCGTTGCGGCCCTCGGTGTTTGCGATGCAGAGCACGGAGGCCGTAGCACCTTGAATGTCTGCCCAAGTGCCGTTCGCCGTGCTGCGCTCCTGCCACTGGTAGGTGAGCTGCCCGCCGCCCTGCTGGGTGGCCTGCACCTCGAAGCAGGCTTCTTCGCCCCGGCAAAGTGCCACGGGGCTGACCACTGCGAGGATTTCCACTGTGCTCTCAACGGTGAGCATGGCTGGTTGGCTGGTCACTGCCGGGCAGTTGCCTGCGGTCAAGTTTGCCTGCAGGCGGAACATGCGGGAACTCATCCCCGATGTGCTGCTGATGTTCAGGTTCGGGGTGTTTACGCCACTGATAGTTGTAGAAGCTACCACGTCTGACCAAGTTTGGCCTCCGTTGAGGCTTTGCTGCCACTGGTAGTTGAGGCTGCCCGCTCCGTTGTTTGCCACGTTGGCAGTGAAGCTTGCGCCGCCGCCGCCACAGGCGCTCACGGCTTGGGGCTGTGAGGTAATGGCCACAGGGCCTAGCACTTGGATGCTTGCTGCATCGGAATAAGTGGCAGGGAGGTTGGCGCCCTGCACCACCGCCCGGAAACGGTAGCCCTGCAATCCGAATGTAGAACCCACGATGAGGTTATCGCAGCCACTGGCGGCAGTCGAGGTGTTGGTTTGATTGTAAATCAGGCCCATCGGTACGGGCTGCCAAGTGGCGCCGTTGTCCGAGGAGTATTGCCAACCGAAGTTGAATGTTGTGTTATTTGCGCTGGCGCAAACCGTGAACATGGCTTCGCTGCCGTTGCAAGTGCTTGCATTCACTGGCTGGGTGGTGAACTGTACCGTTCCTGCAATGGTCACTGGCACTGTTCCGCTGAGGTCGGCTACGTCGGCTACGCAGGCATCGGCGCCTTTCACCTCTACGAGTTCGTAGAGTGCGCCGTTGGTAGCTGCCACTTGGAACGGAGTGCCGCTCTGGTAGTTCTGCAATGTGAACACATTGGCGCCAGTCCTGTATTTTACGGTAAATGGAGCTGTGCCTCCAGTGATGTCCACGGCGAGGTTGAGCGGGCCAGCGGGGTTGTTGCCGCAAGCAGTGCCGCCGTTTTCGCAGCGGAGTAGGGCGGCGGTGATTTCGGTGCAGGCAGTGCCGCCGCCGTTGCAGAGGTCGGAAACGTCCACGCCGGGCGTCCATTGGCCATCGCCGTTGGTGTCTTCCAGGGCATTGGCAATGCCGTCGCTGTCGCAGTCGTTGCAGTCCCAAGCGAAAGGTGCCAGGTTTTCATCATAATTGTAAATGGCACCGATGGCATCAAAAACCGAAAGCTCGTTGCCGGGGTTGGTGCTGGCCGAGTTCGGGATTTCGGCGAATGGGTCGGAATCGTTGTCAATCAAGTAGAGGCTGCTGGGGCAATTCACTTTTTTGAAAGTAAAAAGCAAGACCGGGGCCGCGGTGGAGTAGATGATTTGTGGCTGGTCGGACACCAATCCGATGGAATAGTAAACTTTAGAAGGGTTTTCTACTGGGGCTGCGATGGTGGCATTGTTCGCCCAGTTGCCGTTGACAGGTGTCAAATCAACGATATTAAAACCAAGTGGCGCTACTATGGTTACTTGACCTGAACCTGTGATGGTATTGGTGGAAGGAGAAGTGCCCGGCTGCGTAACGGCGTACACCCCCCATCGGGTTCCGTCTGGCAGCAATTGTAGTTTAAGGTCAATTTGTGCGTACAGTGAAAAGGAGACCAAAGTGCAAAGCAATGCAAATAGTAAACGTGATGTTTTCATGTGTGGATGAGTGTTGAAATTGAAACGCAGGAGGGTAAAACGAGGGAAGGAATGAAGGACAATCACAAGGGTCGTGCCACTTGGCTGGCTCAGGGAATGTGATTGTAGAAATACAGGATAGCTTGAATTTACCTTGATTGACTTTCTTTGCGCTTTATTAGTGTCATTTATTGACTGACAATATTTGCTTTTAATTCCAACTGCATGTTCTTCAATATTTTACATTTGCGTTCGTATTTGTATGATAATTTTAAAATTTTGATTTTAGCAAAGGATTATGGAGTACCAATCAGCAAAAGAAAAATTTATCCAAGCTTGGGGCACGGTCGGCAGTGACTGGGGCATCAGCCGGACGATGGCCCAGATACATGCGCTGCTGCTCATCGCACCTGACCCGCTCTGCGTGAAGGACATCATGGACGAACTCCAGATTTCCATCGGCAACACCAACATGAACCTGAGGGCGCTCATGGACTGGGGCCTGGTGTACAAGGAACTGAAAACTGGCGAGCGAAAAGAGTTTTTTGTTGCGGAGAAGAACATGTGGGACGTGGTGCGCAAAATCATCACCAACCGCAAGCGGCGAGAACTGGAGCCTGTGCTGAAAGTGCTGGACGAGGTATCAGATGTGCCGGGTGACAGCGCCGAGATAAAGGAGTTCTTGAAAATGGTGCAGGAAATCAGGCTTTTTTCCAGCAAGGCGGATTCCCTCCTAGAAACCTTGCTGAAGGCCGATTCCGACTGGTTTGTCAAGTCTTTTTTGAAAATGGTGAAATAGTTAGGAGTCAAGCTTTCAGGTACCAGGCCTCCTGTATTTTTACCCTGAAATTATGGAATATCAAGCCACGAACATTCTATTCTTGCGCTTGTGTACTAATTCAACGCTGCAAAATATTTGACAAAAGCACAACGTTTTATGGCAAACTTTTGAGCGCTCAGAAAAATTGGAGCTAATTTTGTAATGGGCAAAAAGGTTGTACCGTTCCTCGGAGCATTTTTTTCAAATTACAACCAAGTTCCCTCCCAATTTTCTAGGATTCACTATCATTGCATTTCGTAGGTCCTGACGGTTGAAAAACATTCCCTCGTTAATCAGGATTTTTAAACAGTTACACAATGAAATTCAAACATTTACTTCTTGTCCTTCTCATCGGAACTGGGATTTCTGCAACAGCGCAGGACATCCACTTTTCGCAGTTCTACCTATCCCCCCTCAACCTCAACCCGGCAATGACGGGCCTGATGAATTGTAATATTCGTCTGACCGCCAACTACCGCAACCAGTGGGCAAGTGTGCTGAAAAGCAACGCCTTCTCGACTTACAACGTCAGCTACGACCAAAAAATACCCGTGGGCCGCTACGACAACTTCGGCATCGGCGGAACATTTTGGGGCGATGTAGCTGGTGAAGCCAATTTTGAAACTGTCACTGGCAAAATCTCTGCATCTTACAGCAAGCGAATGGCAGGCAGCCGCAAAGAAGCCCACTACCTCGTGGTTGGCGCTGAAGCTGGCCTTGCGCAGCGCAGCATTGACTTCTTGAAGCTCCGTTGGGGCACACAACACGATGGCTCTGGTGGATTCTGCAACGGTTGCCCATCGCTCGAAAGTACTTTCGACCAAGACAATTTCTTGTTCGCCGACGCTGGCGCTGGCTTGCTTTGGTTCTCTGTCTTCGATGAAAACAACAATTTCTATGCTGGTGCCGCTTACCACCACTTGAACCGTGCCGACCAATCATTCGACTCCAGAAAAGACGATTTCCTCTACAGCAGGTTTACCATCCACGCAGGTGGCGAATTTGAGGTAGCACCTCGCCTTGGCCTCGTTCCTGGCGTAATTGTGATGAAGCAAGGCCCATCCTTCCAAGTGAACTCAGGCACCAGTGTCAAGTTCTTGCTCGGCAGCGGCAAAGGCAATTTCAGCAATTACCAAGCGGTGCACTTCGGTGCTTGGGCAAGGCTTTCGAACAAGGTTCAGTCTGGCATCTTGATGGATGCCATGATTTTGTCCACAAGGTTTGACTACAACCAGTTCACGCTTGGATTCAGCTACGACGTGAACGTTTCAGAGCTTAGAGCTGCATCCAATAGCAATGGAGCATTTGAGTTTGCGCTTGTCTATAAGTTCTGTGGCGAGCAGCGCCGGGGTGTTTACTGCCCTAACTTCTAGTCGGTACGCAGCTTATTTCTTCGCAATTATTTTTAGTTGCAAACAAAACTGCCCGTCGAAACATCAGGTTTTGGCGGGCAGTTTTGTTTTGGCAAATCCGACTACGGGCGAGCGGGGATGCCAAACGCTTGGAGCTTAAAATTTTATTGCAATTATTTT